>USFH01000024.1 GCA_900553925.1 uncultured Clostridium sp. | reverse complement strand
GAAACAGGCAGTGCGGGACAAACTGCTCGATCTGCAGAGAAATCTTGCAGCTACACAGGATGTCGTGATGGATGGCAGAGATATCGGTACATTTGTATTGCCAAATGCGGAGCTGAAAATCTATCTGACTGCATCGGTTGATACACGTGCAGACAGACGATACAAGGAGCTTGTCGGGAAAAATATGCCGGCTGATTTAGAGAAGATTAAACGGGATATTGAGGCACGGGATTATCAGGATATGCACCGGGAGATCGCACCGCTTACACAGGCGGAGGATGCATACTATCTGGATTCTTCCGCACTTACGATTGATGAAGTTGTAGCAGAGATCATCGGAAAAATCCCACAGTAAGCGCCGGATAGGAGATTTGCATTTATGAGAGAGATAAAGATTGCTAAATCCGCAGGCTTTTGTTTCGGCGTCAAACGGGCGGTGAATCTCGTCTATGACCAGGTCGGAAATGCGAAGAAGGTCTATACCTATGGTCCAATTATCCATAACGAGGAGGTTGTCTCCGATCTCGAACAAAAGGGCGTACATGTGCTGTCGGAAGAAGATGTCGATGAAATGGCTGTGCATGAAATAAGGGAAGATGAAGAAAGGGAGATTGTAATCCGTTCACACGGAATCGGACAGAATGTATACAGAAAGCTTGAACAGCTTGGGTTTGAAATCGTTGATGCCACCTGTCCGTTCGTGAAGAAGATCCACCGTATCGTACAGGAGGAAACCGAACAGGGACACTGCGTGGTGATCGTCGGAGATGAGAATCATCCGGAGGTGCAGGGAATCCGGGGCTGGTGTGTACAGGAGCCAATCATCGTAAATTCTGTGGAAGAAGCTAAGAAAAAGCTGGATTTTCTTGATAAAGATGTGTATATTGTCGCGCAAACGACATTTAATGACGTAAAATTTAAAGATATAGTTGAATTTTTTAGAAATAAAGGATATAATGTCATTGTTTATAATACCATATGTAATGCTACCGAGGAACGACAGAGAGAAGCAAGAGCACTTGCAGCTGATGTTGATACCATGATAGTGATTGGTGGTAAGAGCAGTTCGAATACGCAGAAGTTGTATGAGATCTGTCGCAGAGAATGCGAAAATACTTACTATATTCAGACACTCGTTGACTTGGATTTAACTGTTATTGAATCCGCTAAGAGGGTAGGTATTACAGCTGGGGCATCTACCCCAAATTATATTATTAAGGAGGTTCATGACAGTATGTCAGAATTAAGTTTTGAAGAATTGTTGAAGCAGTCCGAAGAGAATGGTAACAAGATTCGGGTTGGAAGCGTAGTTGAAGGAAAGGTTATCGCCGTTAAGCCGGAGGAGATCATCGTAGACATCCAGTACAAGGCTGACGGTATCGTTACCAGAAATGAGTACTCAAGTACTCCGAACTTAGATCTCACAACAGTTGTTAATGTTGGTGATCCGATCAAGGTTAAGGTTATCAAGACGAACGATGGCGAGGGACAGGTTCTCCTCTCATACAAGAGAGTTGCTGCAGACGAGTCTTATGATAAGTTAGAGGAAGCATACAACAACGGTGATGTACTTACAGGTAAGGTTACACAGGTTGTTGACGGCGGTCTCAACGTAGTTGTAGATGAGTGCAAGGTATTCATCCCTGCAAGTCTTGTATCTGATACATTCGAGAAGGATCTCACAAAGTATCAGGATCAGGAAGTTGAGTTTGTATTGACAGAGTTCAACCCTAAGAAGCGCAGAGTCATCGGTAACAGAAAGCAGCTTCTCGTTGCGAAGAAGGCAGAGCTTGCTAAGAAGTTATTTGAGACAATCAAGGTTGGCGATGTTGTAGAAGGAACAGTTAAGAATGTAACACCGTTTGGTGCATTTATCGATCTCGGTGGAGCAGACGGACTTCTCCATATTTCCGAGATGTCTTGGGGAAGAGTCAATGATCCAAGCAGCGTTGTTAAGGTTGGTGATGTTGTTAAGACATTCATCAAGGATATCAACGGTGAGAAGATTGCCCTCAGCATGAAGTTCGAGGATGAGAATCCTTGGGTAAAGGCTGCAGGTAAGTATGCAATCGGTAATGTTGTAACTGGTAAAGTTGTACGTTTTGCAAGCTTTGGTGCATTTGTAGAGCTTGAGCCTGGTGTAGATGGACTCCTTCATGTTTCTCAGATTTCTAAGGAACGTGTTGAGAAGCCTGAGGATGTTCTGAAGGTTGGCCAGGAGATTACAGCAAAGGTTGTTGATTTCAGAGCAGCTGAGAAGAAGATCAGCCTGAGCATGCGCGCATTGCTTGACGATCAGGAGACTTCTGAAGAGGAGTAAGTATGGCATATCAATATGAAGAGTTTAAGCGAGATGTATATAAACTGACCGATATTAACTTAGACCTTTATAAAGAACGCCAGATGAAAAGAAGAATAGAATCTCTGATTGCCCGTAAGGGATATGACGGATTTGAGAGTTTTTACAAAGGTATGAAGCAGGACGAAGGTCTACTTCGTACCTTTGTCAGTTATCTGACGATTAATGTGTCTCAGTTTTATCGGAATCCACAACAGTGGATAAACCTGGAAGAGGAAATCATTCCGTATCTGCGAAAAAAATATGGAGATACACTTACAATCTGGAGTGCAGCCTGTTCCACGGGAGATGAGCCATACACGATTGCGATGATTCTGTCGGAATATGTTCCTTTGTCGAAGATTCATATTATTGCATCCGATCTGGATGAGGATGTCCTTGCTTTTGCAAAGGATGGAATCTATCCGGCGAAGAGTCTGTCCGATCTGCCGAAGAAATATCTGGATAAGCATTTCAAGAAGGTGGATGAAAGTCATTATGCAATCAGTCCTGAGATTAAGAAGTGCGTAGAGTTCAAAAAACACAACTTGCTCAAGGACCGGTATTTTCAGCATGTTCATATGATCGTCTGCCGGAACGTGGTGATTTATTTCACAGATGAGGCGAAGGATCAGGTGTATGAGAATTTCCATAGCTCACTGGTTGATGATGGGATTCTCTTTATCGGAAGCACAGAGCAGATATTACATGCAAAAGAACTGGGATTTGAGTCTATGCGTACATTTTTTTACAAAAAAATGAAAATATAGCTTGCGCGAACAATTATCCTATGATATAGTTATGTGGTTGTGAAAAAAGGGATGGTCCTCTGGTGCAGGTGTGCATTAAGAACGTCTAAATTATTTAGGAGGTCACACAAATGGCATTAAGTGCAAATGAAATCATCAAGAACATTGAGACAGCACAGTTGAAGCAGGATGTTACAGACTTTAACGTAGGTGATACTATCAAGGTATACGCTAAGATTAAAGAGGGTAACAGAGAAAGAGTTCAGGCATTTGAAGGTACTGTACTGAAGAGACAGGGCGGAAGCAACCGTGAGACATTCACAGTTCGTAAGAATTCAAATGGCGTTGGCGTTGAGAAGACATGGCCACTGCATAGCCCAACGATCGAGAAGATCGAGGTTATCCGTAGAGGTAAAGTAAGACGTGCAAAACTTAACTACTTACGTGATCGTGTTGGTAAGAAGGCTAAGGTTAAGGAACTTGTAAAGTAATACTTGCAGAGACAATTGGAAACTTGCCCCCAGATTCATTTCAATCTGGGGGTTTCCTATTATGAGGAAAAGTTTCTGTATAGGAGGATCGCATTGAGACGTAGAGGACAAAAAAGTTATTACGATAAGCATAATCTGTCGAGACACGTGTCGAAACGAAATTCAAAGATCAAACGTTTTTTACGTTCTTTCTGGCGCTGGCTATTGCTTGTATTTATCGCTATGATTGTTGGATATGCGTTTGTAACGTTTGGATTCCAGACGGTGACGGTCGTGGGACCTTCGATGAATCCGACGCTTTCCGATTCACAGGTTGTTCTGGTCAATAAGATTGTATATAAAGTATCCGATGTGAAGCGGTATGATGTGATTGCCTATTCGCGCGTGAAGGGCGGAGCGTATTACGAGATCAAGCGTGTGGTCGGACTGCCGGAAGAGACAGTGCGTATCTTAAACGGAGACATCTATATCAACGGAGAACGGCGCAGTGATGTACCTTTTACAATGGCAATCCAGATCAGCGGAATTGCGGAAGAAGAGATCACGCTTGGAGAAAACGAGTACTTCGTAATGGGAGACAATGTAAATAACAGCGAGGACAGCCGCTACACGAATGTTGGGAATATAGCGAAGACGGAGATAACGGGAAAGGTCGTATCAATTCTTTCCCCGCGCAGCGATAAAGGAAAGGTAAAGTAAGCGATGAATATTCAATGGTATCCGGGACATATGACGAAAGCTAAGCGGATGATGCAGGAAGATATAAAGCTGATTGATATTGTGATTGAGCTGCTTGATGCGAGAACACCACTATCGAGCAAGAATCCGGACATTGATACGCTTGCTGCAAATAAATCCCGTATGGTTATCCTGAACAAGGCAGATATGGCAGATGCGAGGAAAACGGCACAATGGGAAGAATATTTTAAATCCAAAGGATTCTTCGTGCTGAGTATGGATTCACGGAAAAATTCCGGTATGAAGCCGGTATCTGATACGATCCGGGAAGCATGTAAGGAGAAGATTGCGCGCGACCGCAAACGAGGGATCATTAACCGTCCGATCCGTGCGATGATCGTCGGTATTCCGAATGTAGGAAAATCTACATTTATCAATTCTTATGCGAAAAAATCCTGTACGAAGGTTGGAAATAAACCGGGTGTCACGAAGGGAAAACAGTGGATCCGGATCGGAAAAGATGTGGAACTTCTCGATACACCGGGTATCCTGTGGCCGAAATTCGATGATCAGGAGGTTGGTCTGCGTCTGGCTTATATCGGTTCTATCAATGATGAAATCCTGACGAAGAGCGAGCTTGCGGTAAAGTTCATAGATTTTTTAAAAAATAATTATTGTAATGCCCTACAGGACAGGTATAATATAGATATTGACATGCAGACTTGCGAGGCACATGAAGTTCTGCGGGCGATTGCGGTTGCACGTCTTTGCCTGTTGAAGGGAAATGAGCCGGATCTTGACAAGGCTGCGAATATTTTGTTTGATGATTTCCGGAGTGGAAGGCTTGGCCGTCTGACGCTCGAGGAAGTACCACAGAATTAGAGAGGCCGGGATTGCGATGCCCATCGGCAGCCCGGTATACATTTTAGACATTGGGAGTTAGTTGTTATGAAGAAGAAAAAGCATATGACGGAAGAAGTAGCCGGTAAGCTTGAAGACGGCGTGACAGAGCCGGAGACAGTATCCGTGAAAGAGTCCGAGAGCGTGTCTGCGGAACAACCAGAAGCTAAAGAGACGGAGGAAGAACTCGAGAAGAAGGCACAGGAAGAAGCGGAAGAGATTGCAGCTTACGATGAAGAAGGAAATCCGATCCTCAAGAAAAAGAAGAAGCGGGGCCGGAAAAAGAAGAAGGGAAAGACAGAGAAACCGGAAGATGTGAACATCGTTAAGGAACTTCTGAGTCTGATCATTTATATTGGAATTGTAGTACTGATTTGTTATTTTATATTGAATTTTGTCGGATGCCGTTCAAAGGTAGACGGTTCTTCCATGAACCCAACGTTAGAGAATGGAGATAATCTCTGGGTTGATAAGCTGTCGTATACATTTGGTGATCCGAAGCGGTTTGATGTTATAATATTTAATTATGATGAGAATACGACGTATGTTAAGCGTATCATCGGTCTGCCGGGCGAGACGGTCCGTATCGACCAGAATGGAAATATTTTTATAAATGGCAAGCTGCTCAAGGAAAATTACGGCAAAGAGACAATTATAAACAATGGACGCGCAGGCTCTGAAGTCTATCTTGGCTCGGATGAATACTTTGTGCTTGGTGATAACCGGAACAACAGTGTAGACAGCCGCTGGGCGGATGTTGGAAATGTCAGCCGGGAGGATATCGTCGGAAAAGTTGCTTTGCGGATCTATCCGTTCAAGAAGTTTGGATTTATAAAATAAACAGACAGGACTGTGTATCGTGCACAGTCCTTTTTCGGATACAGTATATTTTCAGGGAGGGAGAGAACGTATATATGAATATACAAGAGATTAAAGCACAGTATCAGGCGTTAGATCCGGATCAGATGCAGGAATTGGAACGGTTTATCAGTTTGTTCTCGTCGGATGAGAGAAGTGGTGTCCGTCATATGGTAGAACAGGTGGAGAAGAAAAAGGAAGCTTTGCTGCAGGAATATGCGCGCTCGGAGAAGATGCTCGCGTTTGAACGTAAGTATCATGCGATGGGAAGCCGATATATATGTGGGATAGATGAAGTTGGCAGAGGCCCGCTTGCAGGCCCGGTCGTGGCGTGTGCCGTGATCCTGCCGGAGGATGAAATGATTCTTCATCTGAATGACTCCAAGCAGGTTCCGAAGAAGAAAAGGGAACTTCTGTATGATGTTATCCGGGAAAAAGCAGTTGCCTATGGGATTGGTGTTGTCTCCGAAAAACGGATTGATGAGATTAATATCCTGCAGGCAACCTATGAGGCGATGCGCATGGCAATCGCGAATCTCAAAGTACAGCCGGATCTTCTGTTAAATGATGCCGTGAAGATTCCGATGGTTGATATCAGACAGGTGCCGATTATCAAGGGTGATACATTGTCTGCAAGTATTGCGGCGGCAAGTATTGTGGCGAAGGTAACAAGAGATCGTATGATGGTGGAGTATGATAAGGTGTACCCAGGCTATGATTTCGCAAGCAATGCCGGATATGGCAGTGCGAAGCATTACGCCGGATTAGATAAGCTCGGTCCCTGTGAGATCCACCGGAGAACGTATATAAAGGATTATGTATGAATATAGATAACGCGAATCTTCAATTGAACCGCTATCAGACCGGGACAGCCACCGGAACAAGACCGGAGACTACGACTGCGAATAACAACACGCAGATGCCGTCCGGCAACGCTGTGCTTGCACAGGCACAGGAGGGACAGACCTTTACCGGGCAGATCGTCGATGTGAATGGCTCCCAGGTGACAATCCAGATGGACGGAAACCAGATGCTGAAGGCACGTATGGCGGAAGCGATGAACCTCAATATGGGGGATACGATCGCATTTCTTGTGAAGGAAAATTCCGGAAGCACGGTGATGATCCAGCCGCTCGCATCGGATATGCAGGCGATGAAGGATCAGACGATCTTCGATCTGTTGGAGAAAAACCAGTTGTCACCGTCGGACAAGAATTACCAGATCGCTGAGACGTTGTTAAATGAGAATATGCCGGTGGATCGTGCCAGTATGCAGAAGGTGCTGCAGCAGGCATATAAATATCCGGATACACCGGTTCAGACACTTGTATCGATGAATAAGATGCAGCTTCCGGTGACAGAACAGACGATAACGGGATTTGAACAGTATCAGACGAACCAGCATGCGATGATGCAGGCTCTGTCCGGGATGACAGAAGAAATCACCGCGTATATGTCTGAGCCGGACAGTATGCGGGAGATGCTGCAGGTGTTATCCGGTTCACAGGATCTTCCTGTGTTAGATGCAGACGCAATGCTGCAACGGTTAGAGCAGGCGGCAGGCGATGCGGTATTCACACAGGGGCAGGTAAGCACGGGGGAACCGGCGCAGGCCGCAGATATGACAGGCAATCTGCCACGGTTATCCGCAGAGCAGTTATCGGCATATGCGGAGAAATTCGATATGACCGAAGAACAGCTTACCGGACTTATGAAACAGTTACAGGATATGCATTTTGATGCACAGACGATACAGACGGTACTTGCGAAGTCGGATACGACGATGCAGCTTGCGAATCATTTGCAGGCACTTGTGGCGGGCGCCGCGGATAAATCAATGATCGATGCGGAGACGCTGAAGGGGTTTTTCACGTCGGACGGCATGAAGGAGCTGTTAGCGGCAGCTGTGAAAGAGAAGTTCACGCTGAATCCGGAGAAGATGCAGAACCCACAGGAGGTCTCCGATCTGTATAAGGGAATCTATGAGAAGATGGATCGCCTGATGCAGCAGATGAGCAGCCATACAGGCTCATCCGGAGAACATTTGTCCGAATCTGCGAAGGGCATGCAGGAGCGGATTGATTTCCTGCAGAACTTAAGTAATTTGTTCCCATATGCGCAGATTCCGGTGCGTATGGAAGGCGGAGATAGAAATGCGGATCTGTTCGTCTATATGAACAAGAAAAGGATGCAGGAGAAAAAGGAAGATGTCAGCGCCCTGTTGCATCTGGATATGGAATATTTGGGACCGACAGATGTGCACGTGTCTTTGCGTGGGACGATGGTACACACGAAGTTTTATGTGGAAGACGAGGAAAGTGCGAAGATCATTGATGCGCATATGACACAGCTGGAACAGGCGATCGCGGAGAATGGATATTCTCTTACGAATGAAGTGATCATGCGGGAGCCGGCGCTGCACCCGGACACAGAGAAAAATGCCGTGGTAAAAGAGATGTTCGGCGATGACATCGAGAAGAGCGTAAAGCGGTATTCATTTGACGTGCGGATGTAATGGGCAGATAGCATGTATGAACACACAGAACACTGATAGCGGCACACGGGAATGCGAGATATAGATAGATTGGATAAAGCAGAGGGATAGACAGATGGCGCAGAATTTCAATGTGGATACAAAGAAAAAAGAAGAGAAGAAAAAGGCAGTTGCCTTAGTCTATGAGCCGGGAAATGAGGCACCGCAGGTCGTTGCATCCGGAAAAGGCGCGATCGCGGAGCGGATCATTGACACGGCGAAGAAGAGCGACGTGCCCCTCTATAAGGATACGGATCTTACGAATACGCTGTTGAATCTTGACATCGGGGAGTGTATCCCACCGGAGCTTTACGGTGTTGTTGCAGAAATCTTAGTCTATGTTGACCGGATGGATAAGCTTCGCGCAAAGCTTGGGAAATAGGCAGGCGGTGGATAGCTATGGAGAAACGCTCATATAATAAAAGACAGGTCGGTACGGAGAAGGAGACGCTTGCCGCGGAATATCTGAGGGAGAAAGGATATTTCATCATCGAGAAAAACTACCGGGTACGGCAGGGCGAGATTGATCTGATCGCGCGGGATGGCGCGTGTATCGTGTTCGTCGAGGTAAAATACCGGGCAGATGGCAGAAGCGGTGATGCGTTAGAGGCAGTCACAGGAGCGAAGATCCGGCAGATCTCGAAGATGGCACTTTTTTATTTGAATCAGAAGAAAATAAGCATTGATAACACACCAATCCGTTTTGATGTGATTGGAATCAACGGGGATTCGATCACACATATTGAGAATGCATTTGACTTTGTGATGACAAGGTAAGTTTAAGCATGATAGAAAAGACAGAGTGAAACAGGAATCAATAAGAATAAACAGGAAGAGACAGGAACAGATAAATGAAACCAGTACAGTTTGATCTGAAATTAAATTCGGAGGCACTTGTGACGCGTGCAGAGGAGAATTTGCATTTCTTACGGGAGCGCACCACGTATTTCGAGAATGCAAAGGTGGAAGGTGTGCCGGTGCCGGTTCCGGTGCTCCAGTATAAAATATTTGACGCCTATCCTGAAGTTGTGGTCGGGTTTTCCACACGGCTTGGAGGCGTGAGCAAAGGGTATCTCGGAAGCATGAACTTAAGCTTTACCCGTGGCGATGAGGATGCGTCCGTGATGGAGAATCACAGACGGTTTGCGCAGGCGTGCGGGTACGATCACACGAAGCTTGTGTTTTCGGATCAGGTGCATAAGACGAACTTGCGGATCGTGACGAAGGACGACTGCGGAAAGGGTATCCTGCGGGAACGTGATTTCGCGGAGATTGACGGACTCATCACGCAGGAGGCAGGAATCCCGCTTATGACGTTCTATGCAGATTGCGTACCGCTGTTTCTGTACGATCCGGTGCAGCACGTGATCGCAACGGCGCATTCCGGCTGGCGTGGCACGGTTGGACGTATCGGTATGATTGTTGTCCGTAAGATGCAGGAACGCTATGGTTCGAAGCCGGAGGATATCGTCTGTGCGATCGGTCCATCAATCTGCAAGGCATGCTACGAGGTAAGTAAGGATGTGGCAGATGCGTGCGAGGTATATACAGAGGAACAACGGAAGAAACTATTAGAAGACAAGGGAAATGGCAAATACCAGCTTGATTTACATCAGGCATGCTATTATAATTTTACGGATGCGGGTATATTGCCGGAGCATATTGCGATGCCGGATATCTGTACCTGCTGCAATCCGGAGCTGTTATTCTCCCATCGGGCATCTGGTGGCAGGCGCGGCAATCTCGGTGGTGTGATTATGCTGCGTGGTGACAAGTAAGGTAGCACGCTGATACGTGCGCAGGTCATCACGCTGGCGCGTGGTGACAAGTAAATTAAAGAAAGTAATTCATAAATTTTGGATACAGACATGAAACGACATAAAATTACGAAGATTGATGAAGGTGGAATTGCGGAAGAACTCGGAATCGAGGAAGGCGATTTTCTGCTTGCCATCAATGACAAAGAAATTGAAGATATATTTGACTACGACTTTATCGTGAATGATGAATACCTTGAAGTTCTGATCGAGAAAGCTGACGGCGAGGAGTGGCTGTTAGAGGTTGAGAAGGACTACGACGAGGATCTCGGTATGGAGTTTGGAGAGTCGCTGATGGACGAGTACCGGAGCTGCTTCAACAAGTGTGTATTCTGTTTTATCGACCAGAATCCGCCGGGCATGCGTGAGACAATCTATTTCAAGGATGACGATACACGGCTGTCCTTCCTGCAGGGAAATTACGTGACGCTCACGAACATGAAGGAGAAGGATATACAACGGATCATCGACTATAAGCTCGCACCGATCAATATCTCTGTGCATACGACGAACCCGGAACTCCGCTGTCAGATGCTGCACAACCGGTTCGCGGGGAAGGTCATGGATTATATTCAGATGCTCTACGATGCGGATATCCCGATGAATGCACAGGTCGTGCTCTGCAAGGGGTTAAATGATGGCGATGAGCTTCGCCGTACCATCGGGGATCTGCTTGCCTATGCACCGACGATCGAGAGTCTGTCAGTTGTTCCGGTCGGACTTTCCAAGTACCGGGATGGGCTCTGTAAGCTGGAGAGTTTCACGAAAGAGGATGCAAGGGAAGTCATCTCAATCATCGAGGGCTTTCAGCAGCAGGCAATGGAGAAATTCGGAGAGCATTTCGTACATGCAAGCGATGAGTGGTATATCACGGCAGGGTATGATATGCCGGATGAAGCCCAATACGATGGATATATCCAGCTCGAAAATGGTGTCGGCATGACACGGCTGTTTCTGACGGAGGCACAGGATGCCGTGGATATCTATCTCGAAGACCATGGTGGAAAGCCGTGGGAAGGGAAACGGAAGGTCTCGACGGTGACCGGACTAATCGCGTATGATTATGTCTGTCAGGCGGCAGAGATATACAAGCAGGCGGCACCGGGACTTGATCTGCAGGTGTTTCCGGTCCGGAATGATTTCTTCGGAGAGAAGATCACCGTGACCGGACTTTTGACCGGGCAGGATATTGTGAAGCAGTTAGCGGGCAGGGATCTCGGTGAAGCATTGTTCCTGCCAAGCCAGATTGTGAAGGCAGATGAGCCAATCTTCCTCGATGATATGACAGTTGAGGAATTGCAAAGTGCTTTACAAGTTCCGGTGATTATTGTACAATCAAGCGGTGTGGGATTATTTAACAGAATGATAGAAATGGAGAACGAACATGAGTAGACCGGTTGTTGCCATTGTCGGCAGACCTAATGTCGGTAAATCTACATTGTTTAATACGCTGGCGGGCGATCGTATCTCGATCGTACAGGATACGCCGGGTGTTACGCGGGATCGGATCTATGCCGATGTGACATGGTTAAATTATAATTTTACGATCGTGGATACAGGCGGTATCGAGCCGGAATCCAACGATATTATATTGAAGAGTATGCGCGAACAGGCGGAGATCGCGATTGAGACAGCAGATGTGATCATGTTTGTCACAGATGTCCGTCAGGGGCTTGTCGATGCGGACGGAAAGGTTGCGGACATGCTGCGCCGTTCAAAAAAGCCAATCGTGCTGGTTGTCAATAAGGTGGACAGCTTCGAGAAGTTTATGCCGGATGTATACGAGTTTTACAATCTGGGACTGGGGGATCCACAGCCAATCTCTGCGGCATCCCAGCTTGGACTTGGAGATATGCTCGATGAGGTTGTCAAGCATTTTGGCGAGAATGCATTAAATGAAGAAGAGGATGAGCGCCCACGTATCGCAATCATCGGAAAGCCGAACGTAGGTAAATCATCCATCATCAACAAGCTGCTCGGTGAGGATCGTGTGATCGTATCGAACATTGCCGGTACGACACGTGACGCGATTGATACAACGATCAAAAGGAACGGCACCGAGTATGTATTTATTGATACAGCGGGACTGCGCCGGAAGAATAAGATCAAGGAAGAGATTGAGCGGTACAGTATCATCCGTACGGTATCAGCGGTGGAGCGATGCAATGTGGCTGTGCTTGTCATCGATGCGACGGAGGGAATTACCGATCAGGATGCCAAGATTGCAGGTATCGCCCATGAGCGCGGTAAGGGTATGATTATCGCTGTGAATAAATGGGATGCAATCGAGAAAAACGACAAGACGATGAAGAAGTTCACGGAGGATGTGCGTGAGAAACTCTCGTATATGCCATATGCAGAGCTGCTTTTTATCTCTGCGGAGACCGGACAGCGTCTGCCGAAGCTTTTCGAGATGATCGATATGGTCATCGAGAATCATTCGCTTCGTGTGGCAACGGGTGTATTAAATGAGATCATGGCAGAAGCAGTTGCATTGAACCAGCCGCCTTCTGATAAGGGCAAACGCCTGAGACTTTACTATATCACACAGGTTTCTGTGAAACCGCCGACGTTTGTCATTTTTGTCAATGACAAGGAACTGATGCATTTTTCTTATACGAGATACATCGAGAATAAAATACGTGAGGCGTTTGGCTTTAAAGGAACGCCGTTAAAGTTTATTATACGGGAGAGGAAAGAAAAATAATCATGATACTAGCGAGAGTGATCTGCCTGATAGCAGGCTATGCATTTGGACTACTTCAGACATCGTATATCTATGGAAGAATGAAAGGTATTGATATTAGAGAGCATGGAAGCGGCAACGCCGGAACGACGAATGCCCTCCGGGTACTCGGGAAGAAAGCCGGACTGATCGTATTTATCGGCGATCTGTTCAAGGCAATCATCATCAGCGCGATCGTGCATGTTGTGATCGGACATTTGTATCCAAACGAGGTGTATCTGTACCTTGCCTATGCCGGACTTGGAACAGTGCTTGGACATAACTTTCCTTGTTATCTGCATTTCAAGGGGGGAAAGGGAATTGCAACAACGGCGGGTATCATCGTTGGATTCTTAGATCCTGTGATCATCGTCAGTTGTCTGATTGCATTTATTGTGATTGTTGCAATCACCAGATATGTCTCCCTTGGCTCTATCACCATCGTGACGATGTTCTGTATCGAGTACGCGATTTTCGCATTTCATGGAAGATACAGCTTTGATCTGGCAAGTGCAGCATCGTATCATGCGATGGTAGAGAGTGTGATCGTGGTAGCGGTGATATGCGGAATGGCAATCGTGCGGCATCATGCGAACATCGTGCGCCTGCTGCATCATGAGGAAAATAAACTGGGCGCAAAGAAAACTGCGTAGATAATAAGAGATAGACAAGAATGCTTATGGGACAGGGGGTAAACAAAATGAAGATTGGTATATTAGGAGCAGGAAGCTGGGGTACCGCATTAACAGTTTTGCTGTCTGATAACGGACATGATGTGACTGTATGGTCCATCGATGCAAAGGAGATCGAAATGCTCGATACGAAACGCGAGCATCTGACGAAGCTTCCGGGTGTGAAGCTGCCGGATTCGGTGCGATTTACGACAGACGAGCAGGAGGTGTGCAAGGATGCAGAGCTTCTCGTGATGGTTGTTCCATCGCCATTTATCAGAAGTACCGCAAAGCGGGTGGCACCGTACATAACAGAAGCACATACCATTGTGAATGTCTCGAAGGGAATCGAGGATGAATCCCTGAAGACACTGACAGAGGTAATACACGAAGAAATTCCGCAGTGCAAGGTCGGTGTCTTATCCGGACCAAGCCATGCAGAGGAAGTTGGAAAACGTATGCCTACGACGGTAGTTGCCGGCGCAAAAGATAAAGAAACAGCACTTATGATCCAGGATGCATTCATGAACGATTACTTCCGCGTGTATGCAAGTCCGGATGTGATCGGCATTGAGCTTGGCGGGGCGTTGAAGAATGTCATCGCACTTGCGGCAGGTGTTGGTGATGGACTTGGCTGCGGCGACAATGCGAAGGCAGCAATCATCACACGTGGTATCGCAGAGATCATCCGTCTCGGCACAGCCATGGGTGGTAAACTTGAAACATTTGCAGGTCTTTCCGGAATCGGAGATCTGATCGTAACCTGTGAGTCGAAGCATAGCCGGAACCGGAAGGCAGGATTCCTGATGGGACAGGGTAAGACCTATAAAGAGGCAATGGACGAGGTACAGATGGTTGTCGAGGGCGTGTATTCTGCGAAGGCAGCATATAAGCTCAGCCGGAAATACGGCGTGGAGATGCCGATCGTGTCGGTCGTCAATCAGGTGTTGTTCGAGGACTTAAATGCAGCAGAGGGTATGAAGATGCTGCTCACAAGAAACCGTACATCGGAATCTACCAGACTTGCCTGGGACGGTGAGCAGGCATAGAAAGTCAAATCTATAAAACCGAGTTATAAAGACGTGAGATAGAAGCTGTCAGCAGATAGCTTCTATTTTTTTGGAATAAATCATGCAGCCGGACATATATTATATTGAGTTATTGAACATATGGATCCATGTATAGGAGGATGCTATGAATATCTATAAGGAGATAGAAACACGTACAAATGGGGAGATCTACATCGGTGTAGTTGGACCGGTCCGGACGGGAAAATCGACCTTCATCAAACGATTTATGGAGCTCATGGTTCTTCCTGCAATCACCGATGAGCATAACCGGAAACGTGCGCTTGACGAACTGCCACAGTCAGCGGCGGGGAAGACTGTTATGACTACAGAGCCGAAATTTATTCCGAAGGAAGCGGTGGAGGTTCTGTTCGAGGATGGTGTACATTTCAAATGCCGTATGATCGATTGTGTCGGATACATGGTGCAGGGGGCAGAGGGACACGAGGAGGATGGCAGGGAACGTCTTGTGAAGACACCATGGTTTGATTATGATATTCCGTTTACAAAGGCG
Organism: uncultured Clostridium sp.; assembly: GCA_900553925.1. Classification (GTDB taxonomy): domain Bacteria; phylum Bacillota; class Clostridia; order Lachnospirales; family Lachnospiraceae; genus Coprococcus_C. The sequence continues at coordinate 3,805 of USFH01000024.1, read as the reverse complement.
GCGGAGATTGGCACCAAAAAGGTTATCTATGATCATTCGACCGTCGGAATTGTCGTTACCTGCGATGACACGGTTTCTGAGCTTGACCGGAGTGCGTACATACAACCGGAGACACAGACAATCCAGGAGTTAAAGTCGATCGGGAAACCATTTATCGTCATATTGAACACCAGAAAGCCTTCGAGTCCGGAGACGATTGCACTCGCAGATGAACTGCAGCAGGCATACGGAGTGGCTGTATTGCCGGTCAACTGTGATCAGCTCCGCAAGGCAGATGTGGTACATATCTTCGAGGCACTGCTGCTTGATTTTCCGGTGACATGCGTACGGTTCCGGATTCCGAAATGGGTGGAAGCACTGGAATTAAAAGATGAGATCAAAGACCGGATCGTGAAGAATGCGGCAGAAATGTTTGCTTCGATGCGTCTTATGAAGGATGCTGCGGAATATGAATTTGTACAGGATGAGTATCTGGAGTCCGTGCGGATGCAGGAACTGAATCTGGCAGATGGCTCTGTCGAGATCGAGATGGTCTTAAAGCCGGAGTATTATTACACGATGCTCTCGGAGATCTTCGGCGAGACGATTGAGAATGAATATGATTTCATGAAGGCTGTCCGGGCGCTTGCTGCTACGAAATCAGCCTGTACGAAGGTCAGCGCCGCGCTGCTGCAGTCGTGCAAGACCGGTTATGGATCCGTGACACCGGAGCTTGCAGATATCCGGCTCGGTGAACCGGAGATTATCAAATCCGGGAACAAATATGGTGTGAAGCTGACCGCACAGGCACCATCGATCCACCTGATCAAAGCAAACATTACGACAGAGATTGCTCCGATCGTTGGTTCCGAGGAGCAGGCGAAGGATCTGATTGCCTATATCCATCAGGATGAGGAGAAGCAGGATGGTATCTGGGATGTAAATATATTCGGCAAGACGGTGCGTCAGCTCGTGGAGGATGGACTGTCGGCGAAAATCAACAGGATTACACAGGAAAGCCAGCAGAAATTACAGGATACAATGGAGAAGATTGTGAACGATTCGAATGGTGGAATGGTTTGCATTATTATATAAAAGATGTTAGAATAGCCGGGTATGGAAGAAAAACTGGAATTCAAGATCAATGAGTTTGAAGGTCCGCTTGACCTGCTGCTTCATCTGATCGACAAGAACAAATTTAATATATTTGATATACCGATCGTTGAGATTACGGAGCAGTACCTGGACTATGTGAACCGGATGCAGGAGGAGAATCTGGATGTCATGAGCGAATTTCTTGTCATGGCTGCGACACTGATCTCGATCAAAGCGAAGATGCTGCTGCCGCGCGAGGAGAAGGAAGAGGAAGAAGAGGAAGATCCGCGTGCCGAGCTTGTGCGTCGTTTATTGGAATACAAGATGTACAAATACGCATCGCTGGAACTAAAAGATATGAATCTGGATGCGGAGAAGAACTATTATAAACCGGCAACGATTCCGAAGGAAGTAATGGAATACAAAGAAGAGATTGATCCGGCAGACGTGATCGGAGATGTAACGCTTGCGAAATTAAATGAGATATTCACCCAGGTGATGAAGCGCACGGTCGATCGTGTCGACCCGGTACGAAGCAAATTCGGTACGATCGAGAAGGATGAAGTGCGGATCGAAGATAAGATGGAAGAGATCCGGGCGGGCATCCGCGGGTTAAAGGGGATTAATTTCAAGACGCTGCTGGAGATCCAGGCGAGCAAGATCAATATTATTGTGACATTTATGGCAATCTTAGAGCTGATGAAGGTCGGGGATATCACGATCCGGCAGGATGAATTGTTCGGCGATATCATCATTGACTCCCTCGAGGCTTAGCGGGTAGTCAGACAGAATACAGATTACGGATATAAGAACGGAGGAACATAGAGTGGAAGAAAGCGTGAAGAAAACAGAGGCTGCGATTGAAGCGGTTCTTTTTTCCATGGGAGATGCAGTAGAATTAAAAGATCTGTCCGATGTTCTGCAGGTGGATACGAAGACACTGCAGAAGATTCTGGATGATATGATGGTTCGGTATGAGGAAGAAGACCGGGGCATCAAGATCGTGAAGCTGGAGAATGCATACCAGCTTTGCACGAAGAACGAATATTACGATATATTGTCGAATCTGGTCAATATTCCGAAGAAGCACAGCCTGACGGATTCCCTAATGGAGACATTATCCATCGTGGCATATAAGCAGCCGGTCACAAGACAGGAGATTGAGGCAATCCGCGGTGTGTCGTGCGTGCATGCAATCAACCGACTAGTGGAATACAATCTGATCACAGAGGTTGGACGGTTAGACGCAGTCGGAAGACCGATCCTGTTCGGTACAACCGAAGATTTCCTGCGGTGCTTTGGCGTGTCGTCTATGGAGGAGCTGCCGTCGATCACACCGGATAAGATTGAGCGGTTCCGGCAGGAAGCAATGGATGAAGTCAATGTGAAGGTAGAAGTATAATCGTATAAAAGAGATAGAAAATGGGTATCTGTTCGTGGAGCAGATACCCATTTATAATATACTGTCAATATTCAGATCTGGCTGCTTGGACAGGTCAATGAAATTTTTCTTTGTCTTGACCATCGGCTTCGAGAGACGCACCCTGTTAATGAATACAATATCGCCTTCCTCGCCGTTTGAGAGACGTACCTTGCAGTTTAAATAGCTGTTTACGACGTGCTCTAAGAAAGTAAGCAGATATTTGGGGTTGTATTTTTTCAGCCCGTCTTCTTCAAACATGTTGATGACCTTAAAAGGACTGATCGGTCCGCGGTAGACACGTTTTGCAGTCATTGCCTCATAGATATCAGCGATTGTGACAATCTGGGCACACCAGTCGATCTGATTTCCTGTCAACCCGATCGGATAGCCGGAGCCGTCGCATTTCTCGTGGTGCATCAGAGCAGTATACTGGATATGCGGATCGAGCTTGTTCTTCTGTAACAGCTGATACCCTTTGACCGGATGGGTTTTGATAATGTCGAACTCGTCCTTCGTGAGCCTGCCCGGCTTCTTCAATATCGCATCCGGAATCAGCAGCTTGCCTACATCATGGAACAGACCGCAGGCGGTGATGAGCTTCTTGTCATCTGCGGACAGATTCAGCCAGTCGGCGAAGATATTGCAGATGAGTGCGACGTTTAACGAATGGTTGAAGGTCGAATCATCATAATTTTTCATGGTTGAAAGCATCGTGAAGATGCTGAGCGGGGAGTCGTTCAATGCCTTCATCGTCGTCATGGTGTTCTGCAGCATCATATCCACATCGATCGGAGCATTCTTGTAGACAATATCGTTTAAATGATCGCCCATCTCGGAGATGCTTTTCTCATAGCGGCGGACAAACTTTTTGTATTGTGGCTTTTCTTTGATTTTCTCGGCATCCAGCGCAGAGGAGAGATCGTTCTCCTGTGATTTATCAGCAGGCTCCACAATATCAGAGACATCAACAAACACAACATCATTCCCGGAAAGTATCTGGATAATACTCTTCGTAAGTACAGTATCTTTCGGAACGATCAGCTTGCCGTTATTGGAATAGGTGTCGGTCAGCGTGACCATTCCCTCTTCTAATTCTGATGTAAAAAGTGTTGCCATAAGCGTCATCCTTCGTTGTAAATTCTTATATTCATTTTACAGGATTTCATAGCCAATTTCAATTAGAAAGTCTAACTCGTTACAATTATCCATATAATGGAGTAGATGTCAGCGAAGTGTGAAAAGAAAGGAATGGCATGAAGAATTGTATTATATATATGCTCGTAATGGTCATTGCGATCTGCGGCTGTC
>USFH01000023.1 GCA_900553925.1 uncultured Clostridium sp. | reverse complement strand
ATCAGAGAAACTTCCCAGATGTCCGGATGCAACCCATGTCTGAGGGTTCATCAGAATTGCACAGTCGACACCTACATTGTATGGGGATTCCTGAATAAATTTCTGCCACCATGCACGTTTTACATTATTCTTTAATTCTACACCGAGATTACCGTAATCCCATGTATTTGCAAGACCTCCGTAAATCTCAGAGCCCGGATAAACAAATCCTCTTGATTTTGCAAGTGCTACGATTTTGTCTAAAGTCTTTTCCATATTTTGTAAACCTTCCTTCCTCTCGCACCGGAGTGTGCGGATTCTTATTATTTTTCGGTGTGACTTTCTTCACCATATGAAACATACAACATTTTACAGGCTAATGGTTCAGATTGCAACCATATTTTTGAAATTCATCATACACCATGCATTTTTATGCGTCGGGCTTTTACAGGGATGATAGTATTTCCAGCGATTTGAATTCCCGGTCGATATATGCTTCCCGGAAACGGTCTGCCACGTACTTTAATTCTGCCATCGCATCCTCACTTAACTGAAACGCATACAGCTTCGTAAGATCCGCCGACTGGATATATTGCAGAGTATAGATAAGTGTCTCGGATACCGTCCGTGTAAGCTTCAGCTCTTTTCCGCATGCCTCACACAGAAGCCCGCCTGCCTTCGCATTGAAATATTTCAGTTCCTTCTTATTGCAGCGTACGCATGTATATGCATGAATCCCCTGTCCTTCGATATCCATCAGCCGTACTTCGAACGCATAGCGGATCAACTGATTGTCCACAGTTCCCTGTTCAAGTGCCTTGAGTGTCACATAGAGCAGATTGAGCTCATTCACACAATAGCAGCCCTCTCTCGTATAATATGACATAAATTCACACACATACGATGCATAGCACAACTTCTCCATATCCAAAGGAAGTCCGGAAAAATATTCCCGGACCTCCGCTTTGACTAACGTATAGGAATCTCTTCCCGGAAATACGGTAAAAGTACCCATCACGAAGCTCTGGCTCGCCGCCCGGAGCTGGCTTACCGCCTTTCTGGCACCATTTGCAAACACTGTGATCTTTCCGCGTTCCTTGGTCAGTATGACCAACCGTTTATCGTACTCCTTCACAAGTGTTGCATATAAAATTATACCCGTTACCTGTATTTCCTCACGCATTTTTTGTTATCTCTCTATTTCTTTTCCCGGTAATGACTCATCCGGATACGTATGGTAATATAAATCACAAGTACGATGGCCGCACCAACGAAAATCCATATCTGTACCGGCACATCCTCAATATTATAACACCGGACATTGATCCACATCTGATTGATTTCCTTATTCGCCGTATCATCAAAATACTGCATGACTGCACTCCGTTGCAGTACCTCCTGCGTCGGATACTGTGCAAACAACTGTCTGCGCGTCTGTTCTTCCGGCACAGTCATAATATAATCTTCATTGGAATCATCCCCACAGAAGAAGAAACCAACCGGATACTCTGTTGTATCCTCTTCATCATCCTCTGCCTCATAATTCCATTTCAGATAATCATAGACTGTATCATCGTCACCGCCACTGATCACCGATGTATAACCAATGTAATACATGTTACGCACCGCATTATCCGGACGAGACACAAAGTTTACAAATGCCTCAGCGGCCTGCTGTTTTTCCGCATCCTGTCCGATTCCGCTTTGCAGCATAACCCAGCCGTCAAACCACAGATTCGTCGACTCCTCCGGCACCGCAAAATCCAGATAGAAATCATCCTCTTCTGCCTGATCCATCGCATAGACAGCATCTCCGGACCACTGGTAGTTTGCAACGACCTTTCCGCTGATCATGTCTGCTTTACCGCTGTCGGTCTCAAACGAATAAACATTGCCCTGCATATCCTGCAGGATGTCCTCCACATTCTCAATCGTATCGGAATCCACATCATTCATGATCTGCATCAATCGCTCCTGATAATCCGGTGCATTGCGGAGCGATTCATCCATCAGTTCGTCTTTTCTGTAAGAACCAAGTGCCGCAAAATAAGAATCCCGGACATTATCCTTGATCGTAACCTGACGCTTGAATTTGTCATTTAAAAACACATCCCAGGTAGATGCTTCCTCTTCTGTCATCTTCTCCGGATTGTAGAGAACACCGGTGACGCCCCACATATAGCCTGCCGCATATTTACTCCACGACTCACCGCCGATCTCATTTTCATCAAACGTATCCTTAATATAATCGGATACCCCGCGCACATAGTAATTATCCGGATTGTCCGTATCATAAAAATCTTCTGAAAACGGCACCAGCTTCTTCTCTGCCATCAGCTTCATGATCATATAATCAGACGGACAGACAAGGTCATACACATCGCCGAGTGTCAGCTGGTTATACAGATCCTCGTTCGTACCGAAGCACGAATACTCAACCTCCACGCGCTTGCCGTACGTCTCGTAATACCACTCGGTGAAATCATCGACCATCAAATTCTCACCGAAGATATCCGCACCATTTTCAAGCTCCATGCGTTCTTCTTCGTCCCAGTCACCAAGATCGATATATTCCTCCCAGTTGCAGACACGCAGCTTGATCACGTCGTCATTTCCCTGTGCATGTGTGATCTTTGTTCCCGGCACCATTGCCAGAAATGTCATCATAGCTGCCGCCGCAACGGCTGTCACACGTTTTAACATCTTATTTCTCATTGCGGACACCTCCTTTTTCAGAGGTTGTCTTTCTGCCAGCCACATTCATGACAACCACTACCAGAATAACGATCAGGAAGATCACTGTCGAAAGCGCCCAGAGCGCAGTTTTAATCTCTGTCTGTGAACCCTTGGTTGCATTGACAACATACGTACTGATCGTGTTAAACGTTGCCGGTTTTGTATAGCTTGCGATGAAATAATCATCAAGCGAAAGTGTGATTGCCAGCGCAAATCCGGATACGATACCCGGCATGATCTGCGGGATCACAACCTTACGGAGTGCCATCGACGGAGACGCACCAAGATCCATTGCCGCCTCATACAGACTTGCATCCATCTGCTTTAATTTCGGAACCACAGACAGATACACAAATGGCGCAGATAACACTACATGGCCGATCAGCAGCGGCACATAGCTTTCCTTATTCATGCCAAATGCAACGATCAGCAGCACGCAGATGGAAAAGCCGGTTACAACATCTGCATTGACAACCGGAATCTGATTGGCTGTGTTAATAAAGTTCTTCGCAAGTTTCTTCGAATAAAACGCACCAATCGCACCCATTGTTCCAAAGATTGTAGCAAGCAGAGATGAAACAAGTGCCAGAAGAACCGTCCCAACGATCATATCCCGAAGCTCACCCTTTGTGAACAGTGTCACATAATTCTGCATAGAAAATCCGTGGATCGAACCGATATTTCCGGAATCCGTAAAGCTGTATACTGCCAGAATCAGAATCGGTGCATAGATAACGAGCAGCATAAGAATCAAAAATAGTTTTCCAATCGTTTTTCTCATCAGATCAGTGCACCTCCTCTTCCCTCGTCCTCATCCGAGTATTTGTTCGTAAAGAGGGTGAAGATCAATATGATCAAAAGCAGAATCAGTGCGATCATTGATCCGTTGTGCCAGTCGTAGGATGCAAAATAGCTTCCGATCAGACTACCCATAATATACGTGCTGTTATAAAGCATATCCAGCACAACATAGTTTGTCATAGATGGCAGAAATACCATCGTGATTCCGCTGATGATGCCAGGCACGGAAAGTGGCAGTGTCACCTTCAGGAATGTCTGTACCGGATTCGCGCCAAGGTCACCTGCCGCCTCTATCAGACTTGTGTCTAACTTCATCAGCGTCGTGTACATCGGCAGAATCATGAATGGAAGAAAATCATACGTCATGCCGATGACAGAATTTAAAAACGGATGCAGGGCAAGATTCCCCTCTAACACCGTAAGTATCTCTTTTAATGCAGTGATACGCAATGTGAAATTGATCCACATCGGCATCACAAATGCAACTAAGATCACACTCTTATGCCGCATATTGCTGCGCGCTAAGATATACGCAATCGGATATGCAAGCAGTACACAGACGCAGGTCGTCACAACCGCCAGCGCAAAGCTGTACGCAAGTGTACCGATCGTATTCGGGCTCGTAAAAAATGCCGCCAGATTCTGCACGGTAAACTGACCTTGTCCGTTTGTAAACGCATAATATAAAAGAACAAACAATGGGGCTACTACAAACAGCAATAGAAAAAGTGCATAAGGTATACCCAGTCCGCTCTTTGCAAAACGTGAAGAACGCATACAATATCACTCCTTTTCTATTTCTTGATGGAAAACTGGATATGCTCCTCCGGAATAACCAGACTTACATAGTCATCCATATTCCACAGGTATTCATCGTTAACGATGAAATCTTCATCCATATCCGTACGGACCACGTAGCTGTAATGATCACCCTTGTAGATCAGGTTGATGATATGTCCGCAGACGATACCCTCTTCCTCATTATCGCTCATGGAAATATGCCGTGGCTTGATTGCAAGCACGACCTTCAGTTTCTCATAATCAATCACGTCACCATGTGCATCTAAAAGCTCATGCGCGTCGTTAAACTTAGAACCCGGGATGATCTTCGTCAGATCACACTGGATCTTTCCATCAAAGATTGTAAGCTCATAATTCTTGTCTACATCACTCTCGATCTTATTCAGTGTGTGTTCCGGAATCATGATATGGATACCGTCCGGTTCCACATTCAGTCCAACCTGGCTTCCAACCGCTGCGGTCTTCGTCGACTGGATCACGATCTCGTTCTTGCCGGATTCCACTGTAATCTCATAGTGGACACCCTTGAATACAACCGATGTAACCGTTCCTGTGATTGCACCATTCTCAGGCGTTGTGATCTCCACATCCTCCGGCCGCACAACAACTTCCACCAGCCGTCCATGCTCGACATCATCCACACAGGCAAATTCCGCTCCGCAGAAACGCACCTTGAGCTTGTCTGTCATGATGCCCGTAAAAATATTACTCTCGCCGATAAAGTCTGCAACGAATGCATTTTTCGGCTCATTATATATATCCTCAGGAGTTCCGATCTGCTGCATACGTCCTTCGGACATGACAACGATCTTGTCCGACATCGTAAGTGCCTCCTCCTGGTCGTGTGTTACATAGATAAAGGTAATGCCAAGTCTTTCATGCATACTTTTCAGTTCAAGCTGCATCTCCTTGCGCATCTTTAAGTCGAGCGCACCGAGCGGCTCATCGAGAAGCAGGATCTGCGGCTCATTGACCAGTGCACGCGCGATTGCGATTCGCTGCTGCTGTCCACCGGACAAGGTTGCTACCTTCCGCGTCTCAAACCCTTCTAAGTCTACCATCTCCAGAACTTTCTTTACCTTCCGCTTAATCTCGTCCTTGGGCAGCTTCTTAAGCTTTAATCCAAAGGCGATATTGTCAAAAATGTTTAAATGTGGAAACAATGCATACCGTTGAAATACTGTGTTGATCGGGCGTTTGTTTGGTGGTAGATTTCCAATCTCTTTACCATCTAGCAGTATTTCTCCCTCTGTAGGAATTTCAAAGCCCGCAATCATGCGGAGTGTTGTGGTTTTACCACAGCCCGAAGGCCCTAAAAACGTTACGAATTCGCCCCTTTTTACCGTAAGGTTAAAATCCTCTACAGCGACAAACCCATCCTCAAATGTTTTTGTGATGTGCTTTAGCTCAATAATGTTTGTTGAACTAGTGTTGTTTTCCAATAAACTCTCATCCTCCTTGTGTTCCTGACATCCTTATCCATGGCATTGGCGGATGCAGGCCAGATTTTTCTTTCGTATTCTCTACGAAAATGCATAAAAATATGCCTGTTTTTTCTTACAAAAACAAGCATATTTTATCAGATTCATATTCTATTTACAATCAATTTTTTAACGTCTATGATATTTTCTGTCTTCCTCTTCATACTTCGGGGAGCACGTAAGCTGGACACCTATTTTCTTCAGAAGCTGCTCATCCACCGATGAAAGCAATACTGTCGAATGTGCCTGACAATTCTTCAATTTTGAGAGCTGCTCAATTGCAAGCTTTGCTTTTTCATCCTGTGCCGCCGTCGTGGAAAGCGCAATCAGAATCTCATCGGTATGCAATCTTGGATTGTGGCTTCCAAGATATTGGATTTTGAGTCGCTGGATCGGCTCAATCGCTTCCTTGGATACTAACTGTACTTCATGTGGAATTCTGGCAAGTACTTTAAGCGCATTCAAGATCGCAGCTGCCGATGCACCGAGCAGATCTCCGGTCTTTCCGGTTACGATCGTGCCGTCTGCAAGCTCGATTGCCATCGCCGGATGTCCGGTCTCCTCTTCCCTTGCCAATGCTTTCTTTGCCACCAGGCGGTCCTCCATAGAGACACCCGCCTGCCGCAGTAAAAGCTCTAACTTATTCTTGTCATCCTTCGACTGTCCGTAACGCTTTCTGTCACACAGGCACCGATAATACCGGCGGATGATCTCCTGTGCCGATGCATCGCGGCATACCTGATCGTCAATGATACAATTTCCAGCCATATTGACACCCATATCCGTTGGAGACTTATATGGGCTGCTTCCGGCGATCAGTTCAAACATTGTCGCAACAACCGGGAATATCTCGATATCGCGGTTGTAGTTAACAGTCGTCTCACCATATGCTTCCAAATGAAACGGATCGATCATATTGACATCGTTTAAGTCCGCTGTTGCTGCCTCATAAGCAAGATTGACCGGATGCTTGAGTGGCAGATTCCAGATCGGGAATGTCTCAAACTTTGCATACCCGGCTTTCACGCCACGCTTATATTCATGGTAAAGCTGAGACAGGCAGGTTGCCATCTTTCCACTGCCCGGTCCCGGTGCCGTGATGACAACAAGCGGGCGCTCTGTCTCGATATATTCATTCTTTCCATACCCCTCATCACTCACGATATGGGCAATATCACTTGGGTATCCAACAATTTTATAGTGACGGTAAGACTTGATTCCAAGCTCTGCAAGCTTCTTGCGGAAAAGCTCTGCCGATGCCTGTCCGGCATACTTCGTCAGACACACACTGCCAACATACAGTCCTACTGCCTGGAATTCGTCGATCAGACGCAGCACATCCATATCATATGTAATTCCATAATCATCGCGCACCTTGTTATTCTCGATATCCTCTGCACTGATCACGATCACGATTTCAGCCTGGTCTTTTAACTGTAATAACATCTGCAGCTTCGAATCCGGTTGAAATCCCGGAAGCACGCGTGATGCATGATAGTCATCAAAAAGCTTGCCTCCAAACTCCAGATATAATTTATTATCAAACTGTGCGATCCGGTCACGTATATGCTGTGACTGCATCTCTAAGTACTTTTGGTTGTCAAAACCGATCTTCATCTTAATTTTCCTCCCGATAACCGTAATTACGAAGTAAGGTATCGCTGTCTCTCCAGTCCTTCTTTACCTTTACCCATAGCTTTAAATTCACTTTCATGTCCAGCAGATTTTCCATGCTGATCCGTGCTTTTGTACCAATCTTCTTAAGCATTGCCCCCTGCTTTCCGATAATAATCCCCTTGTGGGAATCCCGCTCACAGATGATTGTTGCCTCAATATCTATACAGCTGCCATCCGGACGTTCCTTCATCCGGTCAATCACAACGGCGATACCATGCGGAATCTCTTTGTCTAACTGGCGAAGTGCCTGTTCACGGATCATCTCCGCCACAATCTGACGTTCCGGCTGATCGGTAATCGTATCCTCATCATAAAACTGCGGTCCAAACGGAAGCAGCCGCTTTAACGTCTTAATCAGCTCCGCCTGATTGTGTCCGCGCAGTGCAGAAACAGGAACAATCGCATCAAAATCATGTACTTCTTTGTATGTGTTTATAGCATCTGCAACTGCCTGTTTATCCACGGTATCCGTCTTATTGATAACAAGCACCACCGGCGTATTTACCTTACTTAACACATCAATGATATGACGCTCGCCCGCGCCGATAAATGTCGTCGGCTCCACGATCCACATGACGATATCCACCTCATTCAATGTGGAGTACGCAACATTCATCATATACTCGCCAAGCTTATTTTTCGCCTTGTTGATACCCGGTGTATCCAGGAACACAATCTGTCCTTCATCATCCGTATATACTGTCTGGATCCGGTTTCTCGTCGTCTGCGCTTTGCTGCTTGTAATCGCAATCTTCTGTCCGATCAGATGATTCATCAATGTGGACTTTCCCACATTCGGACGTCCGATGATTGCAACAAATCCAGATTTGTATGTCGATAAGTTATCCATATGTTTCTCCCTGTGTATTGTACCTAAAATGTGCTCTTTACTTCTGTAAATGCATCCTTCGCAGCTTCGATCCGCGCTTCATCACCGATTGCACAGATCACACCGCCATCGACAGCCGCTTCCACATATCCGGCAAGTCCACGGATTACTTCCGGTGTCGCACCAAGCACTTCATCTCTTGTCCGCTGCAGATCCACATCTTCAATTCCCATCAGATAACAGATCAGACTGAAATTACCCTCTGCGGATGGTGTAAGCGGTGCATCCATTTTACTGATTGCTCCGATAATATATTTCGTCATGTCTCGTTCGTCTGCGTCAAAGCTTCTCACATAGTCCGGTGCCTTCTTATAGATCTCATATGTCTCCAGCAGATTTGGATCACGATAGGAGGTAAAATATGCGTTACCGCTTCGATTGAAGCTGCACATACAGCCGTAAGCACCACCCTTCACACGCACATTGATCCACAGATAATCGTATGAGAAGATGCACTGCAATACATTCAAAGCGCCGGTATACCCATATCCACGTTCACAGAAATTACCGGCCGTCGCTACGTACTGTACCTGGCTTGCCGTCTTGAAGCCCTCGTTCTTTTTTACTACCGGAATTTCCTTCACATTCTCAAACGCCAGTCTTGTCGAAAGCTTGCAGGAAAATCCCGTCAGACTCTCAGTCAGCGTATCCTCCGGCTTCTTATCGGAAGTAAAGTTCACGAGCAGGGAATCTCTGCGCAGAAGCTGTCCAAGTACCTCCTGCAGATCAGCAGCCAGACCCTCATAGCGTTCTTCGAAATGATCATCCAGATCTGACAGATACATATAATAATCCACACCCTCTGTCAGTTCTTTCACAACACCTATTTTAGAAATATATGCCGTTGCACGTCCCGCCGCTGTTGTATGTCCGTTCGCAAGCAGATCGTCTTTCATTGCCGCACGCGTCTCCGCAATAATCTCCTTCAATCGCTTCTTATCCGAAAGCTTCGAGGTGAACAAAATCTCCTCAACTAATTCCATTGCCTTATCGAGCTGTGCATCCAACATCTTTGCACTGACGACAAAATGTGTCACATAACCGCCATATTCTTTCTTATTGGTGACCGTTGTACTGAATCCAATGCCACCGGTATACAGATCGATCTCGTTCGATAACTCACTGTAACTGAAATGCTCCGTATCCACATACTTAAAAATTTCCGTCAAAAGTGCAATTACCGGAAACTTATCATAGTCGATATCATCCATACAGAAGTTTAGGCTGAGATACGTGATTCCGTTTGTAAAAATATCATGACTTAGTACCTTGACATGTTCAATCTCCAGAATGCGGTTATTTATTTTCTTGGCATGTTTCTCGATATCATCGATTGCAAGCATCGGAATCTTCTTCAAGTCTTCCTCCGCATCACCGGAACTCTGGTACTCCTTCAGATGCATCATGTTCGCACGGATCTCCTCGATATCCGCCGCAGAAAGCGTCTCCTTATATGCCGCAAGCCGTGCCTTCTCACGCTCTGCAATCTCATTATTAAGACCCTTCTTTGGTATCAGCAGACAATATGACTTGTGCGTATTCTGTAAAATATACTGTCTGATCAGAGCTTCAAAATATCCGGTCTCCACATCCCGCTTCAACGCATCGTACACATCGTTCAGGCTGAACAGATCAAGCGCTGCCGCATCATCATAAAGCCATGTAGAAAATGCATTTAATCCGAGCATCAATCCCTTCGGGAATCGTCCGAAGTTTCCTTCCTTGTGCTTAAACTCAAAATAATTGATTGCCGCAAGCAGCGATTTCTTATCCATACCCTGCTCCACAATGGAAGCAAGCGTATCCTCAAGCACCTGTATAAATCGTTCTAAATCTTCTGCATTCGCATTCTTTGCAATGATTGAGAAGTTCGGCTGTTTGATACCGTCATCAAAGGATGACAGAATATCCTTGCCAAGTCCTGCATCAATCAATGCCTTTTTGAGCGGTGCGCCCGGTGCCGACAGCAAGGCATATTCAAGAATCGCGAATGCTGCACATAATTTCTTATCCGCACTTGTACCGATAACCATATTGTATGCCAGATATGTGTTATCCTGCTCGGATTCGTTTTCAGAAATTGAGTAATATGCCCGTTCCGTTACCGGTTTTTCAAATGCCGGCTCGTCTGTCAGAGCCGAATCAATCTCCGCATAATCAAAATTCTGTAAATATTCCTCATCAATAAATGTAAGCTCCTCTGCGGCATCCATATCTCCATACAGATAGATATAACTGTTGCTCGGATGATAATACCGCTTATGAAACGCAATAAAATCCTCCTGTGTCAGATTCGGGATTGCCTCCGGATCTCCGCCGGATTCAAAGCCATATGCTGTATGTGGAAGCAGCGACTTCTCAATAATTCGGTAAAGCTGCTGTTCCGGAGAAGAATACACGCCCTTCATCTCGTTAAATACAACACCGTTATACGTGAGCTCCCCGGTCTCCTCGTCAATCTCATAATGCCAGCCCTCCTGCATCATGATCTCCTTCTTCTCATACATATCCGGATAAAAAACGGCATCCATATAGACATGCATCAGATTATGAAAATCCTTCTCATTCAGACTGGCAAGCGGATATACTGTTTTGTCCGAATAAGTCATTGCATTTAAGAATGTATTCAGACTTCCTTTGCAAAGCTCCACGAACGGATCCTTGACCGGAAATTTTCTGGAACCGCAAAGAACCGAATGCTCCGTGATATGCGGCACACCGGTATCGTCGGCTGGCGGTGTTCGAAACCCAATCGTAAATACTTTGTTCGTATCATCATTCTCAATCACAGCCACCCGTGCCTTTGTCTTATTGTGGGACAGGATATATCCGTATCCGTTAACTTCCTTCAATTCCTTCTTTTCCACTACCGTATATGCGGTCAGATTCTCTAATTTACTCAAACGATTCATCCTCCATCATCTATTTCAAATTCTCCGGTCCAAAGCTTTCCGGAAGCAGTTCTTCCAATGTATATACCTTATACTCCTCCATTGTGCGTGCTAAAATCACGGCAAATGCGGACGGATTAACGAACTCCCGCAGCACTTGTCTGCACACACCGCATGGTGCAGTGTATCCGGTCTGCGCAAGCGCATCTTCGTCAAGTTTCCCGCCTACGATCGCGATTGCCGTAAATTCCCTGCAGCCTTCACTCACAGCCTTAAACACAGCTGTCCGCTCTGCACAGTTTCCGGGTGTAAATGCTGCATTCTCAATATTACATCCGGTGTATACCTTCGCATCTGCCCCAAGCAATGCCGCCCCGACTGCAAACTGCGAGTATGGTGCGTATGCAAATTTACGCGCATCTGCGGCAATCCGGATTAGATTCTGTATCTCTTTTTTTGCTAATTCCATATACTGTTTTTCCTGTATTATTTTATCTACGAAATAATATTTTAAGCTTCTATTATACTGTAATCAACAACGGCTTTGACATCGCCTGCCTCTTTGCCGCTCATCTTGACAATCACATGTGTTTCCGTCCCGCCGTCTGTTTTATTCTCCAACTGTGCACGCTCAATCACAAGCGTCTCCCTGTACCGCGCCTGACTCTTATATTCCACGCGGATCCGGCTGACACGCGTGATATCCTCGAGATATTCATTGGCAAGCAGGATATATTTTGCGTTACTCATATGTCCGTTGTAATCGATGTCGGCTTTTGGCACAACTACTGTGTCAACAACCTCGAATTCCTTCGGCAGACGGATCTTTCTACCGCATCTTTCCATCGGATACCGCGGTCTGATCTCATATCCCTTTGCATCCTCTTCTTCAATCCGAACCGGATGCTTCGTCTCCATATCCATGAGTGTCCACATCGAATCGGCACAGACAATATCCTCGCCGTTCTCATCTGTCACAATGACATTACGATAGCCGATAGATGTCGCAAATTCATACGCCCAGGTCTTCACGCTTATCTCCTCGAACATCTTCGGAATACGGCGGATCTCAATATTCCAGCCGATTGCGAACCATGTCCGCTTATGCTCAAGCATATAGTCAATGCCTCTGCCTACCGACTCGGAATTGATGTTGACACAATCCTGCATGGCATCCATCAGACTCCCAAACGACATTCTTCTTGTTGCATCAACATCTGAAAAAAGAACTTTTTTATTATATGTGTACATAGTATACCCCTTTATCACGCGCGGCTTTCGTGACAGGTGAAATAAATCACCTGATATTCCTTTGCGATTTCTCTTATAAATGCTTTTCCATGCTCTATTTTTTCCTCATCGAGATTCACAAACGGATCATCCAGAATCAGAAACGGCTTTTCCTCCCGGTACATGGCATCCGCAAATGCAAGACGCATACACAAACCGGTCATATCCTGATATCCCCGGCTGAAATATCCCATATCCCGGTACATTCCCTGCTCCTGCCTCTCCATCTCGAACGTCGCCGTAAGTCCATACGCTGTTCCGTCTTCGCCTGCTAACATCCGGTAATACCTCCGGAAGGCATCTATAACCGGTGCCTGATAACGTGCACCGTAATTTTCCTTTGCCTGCGTCAAAAAAGCCTTAGTCATTTGTATTATATCACATTTTTCCCGGAGCGTAATCAATTCTTCATTAAGAGATTGCAATTTTCTTTCCTTTTCGGTCAGTACATCAAACTCGCTCTCCAACTCATCAAGTCTCCGGCTGTATTGCAGGATCTGTCTCGACAGCGTCTCCATCTCTGATGCCCGCTGTTGCTGCTGTTTCTCCGATAGTGGCTTTGTCTGCACCGGTTTTGTCTCCGGACGTTGTTTTCTCCTGCTTATCGCATAGCCAAGCAGCATAAAAACACCTGCAGCTACACTGAATCCACCACAGATGAGAATTAACATGCGATACCCTTTGCCTGCGGCAAGCAGTGCATATACGATTACAAACAGGCCTAATACAACACCTGTGATACCTTTATATTTGCGCTGTTCGTTTTTTTCATTTTTTCTGTGCTGCAAGCTATCTGCCTGTTCCTGTCCGGATGGACTTGCAGCTTTTTTCTCATCGTTTTCCCCAGACATTTTCCCTGCGACACATGCATTCCAGTGTGCCTTCACTGCCGTCAACTGGTTTGAAACCGAGTCAAGTTCTTCCTGCACCGCCATTTTTGCCTGTATCTCCTGCGAAAGCACATGTGCTTCCCGTTCAAGCTTCGCAAGTTTTCCGGTGCTCCGCTTATCTGATAACTGATTGATCGCATCGACAAGCTTTTTATTTGCCACGTCATAGCTTACCATATCTTCGGTTTCTTCCATCTGATTACCGAGCTTTGCACTCACACTATCTGTCGCCGCAAACGCTGCACACTCCGCCTGACCGATATAGATGGTCCGCAGAAAGGATTCCGCATCGATTCCGAACAACTCCTGCCCGGCTTGTTCCGTGTAATCCGTACTATCAAGCAAAGTATCCGCATCCTGTAACCGGAAGGAATCGCCCTTTGCCGTCTTCCCGAAGACACGCGACAACAGATAATATTTTCCGTCCACCGTAAATGTAATCTGCCCGCCATAGGTACCACCCTGCCACGGCTGATAACGCTTCCGCTCCTTCTCGATTTCCGTCCGCTTTGTCTCCCCGGCAAAGCCATAGAACATTACACGGATAAATGCCGCAAACGTGCTTTTCCCTGCACCGTTCGGAAGCACAATGGCATTATATCCATCCGCAAAATCATAGGAAAAATCCGACAATTTTCCAAAGTTTTCAATATGACATGTCAGTAGTCTCATACGAACGCCTCCCCGGTAAGCGCCAATATCCCTGTCCGGATAATCTTTGCCTTCTCCTCTTCCGAAAGACCGGTCTGTGCCTGAACCAGCCGCACAAATTCTCCCTTTAACGAGGTATCATATGAATATGACGCATAGTCGATCTCCGGCACGATCCGGTTTACAACCTTTACATAAAAAAAAGAATGTGAAAGCTGCATCGCAAGCAATTCTGCATCTACTTCCACACCTGCAGGCAGACTGCCGGTCAGACAGACCTTCACCAGATCTTCTGACTGCACTTGCATCTCCTGTAACGTTTCTCTGACAGCATGTAAGACATCCTTACCAGCTGCGCATCCACTTACATCCACCGATGCTTCCCACAGTCTGCGGCTTGCAAACGGGACAAAAGTATCCTGCAGCTTATGATGTGCAGCATCAATATCAAGCAGGCAGAACCCATGTACACCGCATTCATCAAAGCCTCTGCCCTCTAAACAACCAGGATACACATAAATTCCCCTTGCATCGAGCTGCCCGCGCTTGTATGCATGGATATGCCCGAGTGCCAGATAATCGATTCCTTTATTTTGCAGCATGGCGAGTGGAATCTGTTCCGCATCCTGTCCTGTGCTGCTTGCGTATGGCGTCTCCTGCCCGTGCAGCATTACCAGGTTGATATGCTTTGGATCAAGTCTGAGTGATGTGTATAGCGTCTGTGCATTCCGCGCAGAGCTTTCCGCTCCCGTAATCACGATTGTCTCACCGTCTTCTTCCCACGCATACGAACGCCACGTATCGCCAAACAGCTTCAGGTTATCCGGGATTTTATCCAGCGACTGCAGAAAACCATCCGCATCATGATTTCCACGCAGATAGAAAAACAAGATTTCCGAATGTCCGGTGATTGCGGAAATCACCGCATTTCCGGTTGACCGGTCGACCTTCTTCGTATCAAACAGATCTCCCGCGATGAGTATCCCATCCACCGATTGTTCTTCGGCATAATCCACCATGCGTAAAAACGTATGCAGGATCTCGGTTCTCCGCTGTTTCCGTTTCTCTCCGTCCAGATGTGTAGACAGGGAGGAATTCAAATGAATATCCGCACAATGTATTAACTTCATTCGTTTACTCCCTTCTGCCTAAAATACGGGAAGTCCCAACCGGTACTTCCATTTCAGTACACGAGCAACCGCCGCATCAATCTGAGACTCGTCGATCTCTCCATCCTTCACCGCCTGTAACACAGCTTTGAACTGCTCCTGATAATTCGTGGAAAGCAGCATATCATTTCCCGCTTTGACTGCCTGCACTGCCGCTTCCTGCAGATCATAACTGGCGGACACCCCGCTCATCATCAGATCATCTGTGATTACAACACCATCAAACTGTAACACGTTCCGTATCTCAGCGTGCACCTTCTCAGACAAAGATGCCGGATACTCGTCATCAATCGCCGCAACTACATTATGACTCACCAAAACACAGTCTGCTCCGGCGTTTACCCCCGCTTCAAACGGAATATAATCCCGCGTCACAAACTGCTCATATGTCCGCGTATCCTCAATCCGGTTTACATGGGTGTCCCCATTGCTTCCATATCCGGGAAAATGTTTTAATACCGTTCCAATCCGTTGCTTTTGCATTGTCGTAACTACCATATCTACATACTCCGCTGTCTCCTTCGGATCATCCCCGAAAGACCGCTCATAAATAAAATCACTTTTGTTCCCGGACAGATCACAGACCGGAGCAAAATTGACATTGATTCCATACGACAACAGTAACTTTGATTTTTCTTCCGTGTCTTTTCTAATTGCATCCATGCCTCCTGATGCATAGATGGATCTCGGCGAGGCAAAAGCATGGTCAGACAGCGCACTATACCGGCTGACACGCGTCACCGTACCCCCTTCTTCATCCGTTCCGATCAACAATGGGATATGCGAAGCATCCTGAAATGACCGGATCTTCTCTGTCAGCGAATCTGCCGTCTCTCCAGCCAGATCTCCCGCAAACAAAATAATGCCCCCAACCGGATATTGCGTTAGCTCATCCGGTCCGAAGCGTCCATCATTTTTTACAAAAAACATCTGTCCGACCTTTTCTTCCAGATTCATCGTCTGAATCTTGTCCTGTATCCGTACATCGAGCACCGTCATTTGTGCATCCGATGAAGAATGCGTCATTTCGTCTGCCGCCTGCCCGGTTGTCGCAGGAATCTGTGTCGTGGCTGTTTCTTGCGTATCGGACGATTCCGAAGAGGTTCGCTCCCCATCCCGCAGGAGATTTTCTGAACCGAAAATACCAAAAAGCACCATACAGATGATCAATATTCCATATATAATTTTTTTATGCCGATGCATCATTGAACACGATTCCGTCTTATTCATAATATTCACGATTTCTCCGTTCTTCGAACTCGTGATTATCATTATACATTACATATAATAATCACGATTTCTCCGTTCTTCGAACTCCCGAAATCGTAACAGCCATGCGCATTCCGGACTATCGTCCTTCATGCTTATGTCTGTTTATCCGTCATATAAATAAGCATCTCCGTCTGCAAGCAGCCTCGCTGCTTATTTGCATGACGGAATTATTATATCATGTATTGATCCGATTGCTCGTTGTTCCAATCGACCAGATCCTGCAAGGTAATATTGTCTACAACTTCCGATATCGCATCGTACAGTTTCTCCCAGATACGAACCGTTACGCAGCTGCTTCTTCTGTCACAGTCAATTGGATTTTGTCCAACACAGGCAACCGGGGCAAGCTCGCCTTCCGTCAATCGTAAGATCATACCGACTGTATAATCCTTCGGTGCACGCGAAAGCAGATATCCACCCTGCGCACCTCGGATTCCGCGCACAAATCCCGCCTTGTTCAATACAGAAATAATCTGCTCCATATATTTTTCAGATATATTCTGCCTCTTTGCAACGTCTTTTAAACTAATCGGCTCTCCGGTGTTATAAACTGCCAGATCAAGCATCAGACGAAGTGCATACCTTCCCTTTGTTGATATTTTCATGCAATTTCCTCCATAAAGTAACCGATTATATAATTATAAGTTCCGTTGCTGTCCGCAGATACAAAAAATTATATAATCGGCACTAACATAAGTCAAGATAACGAACAATATTTTATGCGTTCATTTTCTCCTCTTTACTGTTCTGCAAATAATGCAGTAGACAGATATCTGTCTCCGGAATCAGGAAGCAGTGCAACAATTGTCTTGCCCTTGTTCTCCGGTCTCTTCGCGAGAATATCTGCCGCCTTCAATGCCGCTCCGGAAGAGATACCAACCAGAACACCCTCCGCTCTTGCAAAGGCTCTTCCCTCTTCAAATGCATCGTCGTTCTCAATCGTAATAATCTCATCGTAAATCTTCGTATTAAGTACCTTTGGCACAAATCCGGCTCCGATACCCTGAATCTTGTGGGGTCCGGCCTGACCGGTTGAAAGAACTGCACTTGTTGCAGGCTCTACTGCGACAATCTTCACATCCGGATTCTTAGACTTCAGATACTCACCAACACCAGTCAGTGTTCCACCTGTACCAACACCGGCTACGAAAATATCAACCTTACCCTCTGTCTGCTCCCAGATCTCCGGTCCGGTTGTCTTCTTGTGCATCTCGGAATTGGCCGGGTTATCAAACTGTCCAAGGATAATTGCACCCGGAATCGACTCCTTCAGCTCTTCTGCCTTCGCAATGGCACCCTTCATACCCTTAGAGCCATCTGTCAGCACAAGCTCTGCGCCATATGCCTTTAGAAGATTTCTACGTTCTACGCTCATGGTCTCCGGCAGTGTCAGGATTGCACGATAGCCCTTTGCGGTTGCAACGGCTGCAATTCCGATACCTGTATTTCCGGATGTCGGCTCGATAATTGTTGCGCCCGGTTTCAGTTCTCCTTTTTCTTCTGCATCCTCAATCATAGCAAGTGCAATACGATCCTTCACAGAACCGGATGGGTTCAGGTACTCCAGCTTTACAAACAGATTTACATCTGTCACGTCCGCCTTCTTCGCATAACGATCTGCCTGAAGTAATGGTGTATCACCGATTAATTCCAACGCACTTTTAATTACTTTACTCATAATGTCTACCTCCGGATTTTCTAATTTATTTTATATATTTTATTTCCCTATATTCCTACTTCATAAGTAGGTTTTGAATGTATTATAACACGATAATACCATTTGTCAATCACTTTTTGATTTTTTATAAAAAAAGAAACCGCACTTAAACGGTTTCTCTTTTCGACAGTTCCCAGAATGCAACCGCACTTGCAGCCGCCACATTCAGCGAATCCACGTCATGTGTCATCGGTATCTTCACCGTATATTCACTGTGTGTAATCGTCTCCTGCCGCAATCCTTCTCCTTCCGTTCCAAGGATCACAGCGAGCTTATCAAGCTTTGTAAACCGCGGGTCGCAGATCTCACACGAATCATCCCGGAGTGCCATCGCCACACATGGAAATCCAAGTGTATGAAGTGCCTGCGCGGTATCTTCTTCTGTCTTCGGCAGATATGTCCACGGAATCTGAAACACCGTACCCATACTGACACGGATTGCCCTACGGTACAGAGGATCGGCACACCCATGTGTTAAAAGCACTGCATCCATGCCAAGTGCCGCCGCCGAACGAAAGATTGCACCGACATTCGTCGGGTTCATTACATCCTCAAGTACTGCAATTCGGTGCATATTCCCACATAAGACATCTGCTTCCGGAAGCTTCTTTCGGTCCATCGCACATAACATTCCACGCGTCAGCTTAAAGCCTGTAATCTGCGTCAATATATCAAACTTTGCAGTATAAACCGGAATATCTCCACACCGATCCAACAGCTTCTGTTGTTTTGGCAGTTCTTCCTCATCCATCAAAATCGAGATCGGATGATACCCTGCAGCAAGTGCCCGCTCCACGACGATCGGACTTTCCGCAATAAAGATACCAGGTTTCGGCTCCTGGTAACGAAGAAGCTGCACCTCTGAAAGTCTGGCGTATATATCCAGATCCGTATCCTGTAAATTCCGTATAGAAATAATATGTGGCATGAACACACATCCCCTTTCCGTGACATGTGTCCATGCCGCAATCTTAACCTTTATTTATGAGAAATAAGCAACACCGGACTCAAAGATCTTCTGATCCTGATCTCCGTAGATATTTACTGCCACAGCAGTTCCCTTACGCTCAGAGTGTGCCATCTTACCAAGTACACGGCCATCCGGG
>USFH01000022.1 GCA_900553925.1 uncultured Clostridium sp. | reverse complement strand
GCCGCGGTCCAAAGTGATCGCATCATACGCATTTCCTCCTATACGAAATGAATCAATATGAATCTAACGCTCTATGCATCGCGCCAAATTATAGTCTGCCGATCTCATTCACTGCTTTGTCCAACGTCTGGTCGATTGCCTGCACCATCTTCTGATTCGTCTCATACGCTCTGGAGATTGCAATCATATCAACCATCTCTGTTACCATATTCACGTTCGACATCTCCAGATAACCCTGCGTCACCTTCGCTTGTGCGGGAGTCTGGACAGCTCCATCAACTGCCTCATACATATTCTCGCCATAGCTTGAAAGCGCATCATAGCTCTGGAAATCAACCAGCTGTAATTTCGCAACATAATTATTGCCGGAGTAAATCTCTCCCATCTCGTTCACGCTGATCTTCACCAGATTTGCATCCGGAATCTGTATACGATTACCGCCTTCCGCCAGCACATAATCGCCATCCTTTGTCACAAGATAACCGTCCCTGGTTACAGTGAAATCGCCATCTCTCGTATAGCGCGTCGATGTCTCTCCACTCTTGTTCGTTGTGCTGATGGCAAAAAATCCGTTCCCGGATAATGCAAAATTGTACTGGTCTTCTGTCTGTCTGAAATTCCCCTGGGACATGTCATAATATGTCTCACCGATCTTCACACCCGGATTCATGCCGCCGATTCCCTGTTTCAGATTGATTCCGACCGTCGGATCATCGATCTTGACCGCCAGATGCCGCTCGAACGACTGTGCCGTTACATCGACCTTCTTGAAACCGGTTGTATCTGCATTCGCCATGTTGTTCGTGACAACATCCATGCGCTTTTCCTCATTGCGAAGACCTGTCCAGGCCGTGTACAACCCTCTTACCATCTTTTCCCTGCTTTCTACTTCCGTTCACTTAGAAATTCAATATACTTTCCTGTTCCAATCGCAACTGCGGTAAGCGGTTCTTCCGCAGTCATAGTTGTGATTCCGGTGTTCTCCTCGATCAGATCCTCCAGACCATGCAGCAGCGAACCGCCTCCGGTTAACACAATTCCACGATCTGCAATATCTGCGGCGAGTTCCGGTGGTGTCCGTTCAAGTACGGAATGCACCGCATCCACAATCTGGGATGTCACCTCGCGCAACGCCTCTTCTGTCTCATCCGAAGATACCGTCACGACTCTCGGAAGACCGGTTACCAGATTCCGTCCACGGATATCCATGGAAATATTCTCCGGTCGTTTATAACAAGTTCCTATATTAATCTTGATCTCCTCTGCCGAACGTTCCCCGATCAGCAGATTGTGTCTTTTCTTCATGAACCGGATGATTGCTTCGTCGAAATCATCACCCGCAACCTTGATAGAAGTTGACACAACCACACCATCAAGTGAAATCACCGCTACATCTGTTGTTCCACCACCGATATCAACAATCATATTTCCACATGGTCTCGAGATATCAATACCGGCACCGATCGCTGCAGCCACCGGTTCTTCAATGATATATACATCTCTGGCACCCGCCTGATATGTTGCATCCTCGACTGCCCGCTTCTCGACATCTGTAACTCCGGACGGCACGCAGACGCTGATCCTCGGACGTCTTCCGAAGAAGCTCTTGCCCACTGCCTTCTGAATGAAATATTTCAACATCTTCTCGGTTGTTTTATAATCGGAGATTACACCTTGTCTGAGCGGCCGGACCGCAACAATATTCCCCGGTGTTCTTCCAAGCATTAATCTTGCTTCTTCTCCGATTGCCTTGATCTGCTCGGTGTCTCTGTCGTAGGCAACTACGGATGGCTCTTTTAAAACCACGCCCTTGTCCTTCACATAGACTAATATACTGGCTGTTCCCAGGTCGATTCCAATATCTGAACTTGCCACGTTTTGTTCCTCCTTAACATATATCGGAAATTTCCTAATTATCCTTAGCTTTTTTCATAATAATCATGGTTGCAGCACCGCCCTGTAACCATTCGATCGGCACTTCCGTGATGTCCATGATCTCGTCCAATGCCGGAACATAGCTGCACCAATTACTGATTTTCCGTCCAACAATATCCTTGCGTATACCATCCATATGCTCGAACTTGTCCCGCAGATTCACAAGGATCTTCCGGCTGTCTCCGCCGGTCAGGTCATAGCCAAGCATGTCGTTTAACGCTTTATTCGAGAAAAATACATAGCCGGTATACAGATCTCGGATAAAAATTCCCTCATGAAAGCTATTGTATGTTTCTATCAGATGTTTATTCACATTTCGTACATTATCATCGCCATCGGCATTCTCCAGCATATTCTGGACTAGAAGTGAAATACTCTGGGAGAACCGGAGTTCTTCTTTCGTCCAGATACGTTCGGACTTGCTCTCTGCAAAAATCAAAAGACCGTACAGCCTACCTTCAAGATAAATCGGATATGCGATCTCCGCCCGAAAATTATAACGCATCAGATTGATCACATCGCGTTGCGTCATATTCGTGCGGTCAAGCATACAGCATCCATTTCCCTGCTTAATCGCATCCATCACCAGATACAGACGTTCTGGCAGCAACGTGAGTACCTCTTCGCCCGGCGCTTCTCCGGACACATCGAAATAACTGCGGAGCATATACGATTTCGGATTCTCTTTGTCGAAGGTGTACAGGAATACACGATCCAGATCCATATGTAATGCAACCTCGCGCAATGTCTCGGCTATTACCTGTTCCACATCCTCACTCAGCCGGCTGTTGATCTTCGCCAACGCGTTGTTCACGATGCTCTGCCGTGCCAGCTCCTCACGGAGCTTCTTGCCAGCACCACGGGACTTCGCCGATTCCACAATTGAATTATAGCTTTGCAACAGAAAATCAGAGACAAGCTCCGCGGTTGTCCAATGCATCTTATAAATGTCCTGTAGAATCTTGGATTCCTCCGACGTATAGGAACCAAGCACCCAGAAGCCCTGCAGATTATCCAGCACGCAGACCGGTGCCATCGCAAGCTTTCCGTCACCGCCCTCTTCACGGTCAAAAACACGCGGCTCCATATCGTTCAAGATCTCTTCTTTCATCTTCTTGAAGAACTCTTTATATGTCGGTGTCTCAAACAAATCATAGAAATCTCCCAGATTTGTCGCCGGTCCAACCGGTGTCGATTCTACCTTGCCGTTTTCATCTACAAATACGGAATAAAGTCCTGCCAGCCGGGAGAAACCGCTCATAATCATCTCCATCTTCTGGATCTGCGGAATCATACCCGGATTGTCCAGCTTGCTTATCAGCAGTGTACTGTTCTCTGAGATTTTCATATTCGGTGTCGGCTTCTCAATCGCCTGTTTGATCTTCTCCTGCTTCTCCGCTTCCCGCTCGCCGGAGATATCCCTGATGTAGAATTCTACTTCGTATGTGTTCTCCTGCTCAGAAGCAGCGCCAATGCATATGTTCGCCACTGCCTGACGCAGCTTGCCATCATCACCAACCATCCGGTATTCATGCTGATAATCCTGCACCCGGCTCTCAATGGCGTTGTGAATCGTCTTCATTACCTTCTCGCGGTCCGCCGGATAGATATAATCTTCCGACAGCTTCAACCCCTTATTCAGTAGTTCCACATTCATGCCCATCGCCGCTGCATTCGGCGAAATATAAACCAGGCTGGACCCCGGAACTCCCAGAATATAACGTTTTACAAGCACTACAT
Organism: uncultured Clostridium sp.; assembly: GCA_900553925.1. Taxonomy (GTDB): domain Bacteria; phylum Bacillota; class Clostridia; order Lachnospirales; family Lachnospiraceae; genus Coprococcus_C. Next base: position 15,821 of record USFH01000022.1, on the reverse strand, counting down.
AGCCTGTTTTTTCAATTGCTTTTCTAAGGTATTTGTTCTCAATAACCATAGACGCACCCCCTGTGAAGTAAAAAGCTGCCACACTACGTGCGACAGCCCCTGTATACTACTTTCAAACTTCTCATCCGTTAATTGCTGCCAGCCTCCGGAAATGCCTTGTTTGCAGCTTCCATTGTATTATTTACCGCTTCTGCAACGTTGCCAACAGCCTTATTCATCTGAACATTCGCAGTTGTAACCGTTGCCTGAACATCCTCAAGTGCAGCCTTCATCTGTGCCATAAATTCGCTGACGCTCTCGCACTCACGCTTTACTGACATGCGTGTGTTGTATGCATCCGCACTTGCCTGATTCCGCATCTCCTCGCACTCTGCATTTGCCTCTGCACGCAGGTTCGCACAGGTCTCCTCTGTGTGTTCGTTCAGCGTCTGGCATGCTGCCTCGGTCTGTGTGCGCAGGCTCTCTGCCTCTTCTCTTGCCTCACGTTTCACGCGCTCGCACTCTGCATAAGTGGATTCCTTACGCTCCTGGCACTTGCTCTTTGTCTCTGCCTCTAAGCGTTCACAGGCTGCAACGGTCTCTGCGTGCATTCTCTGGCACTCTGCCGATGTCTCCTCTGACATCTGACGGCAGGCATCGCTTGTCTCCTGTGTCTGCTTCTCACACTCTTCTTCTGTCTGTGCGCGAAGTGCATCGCACGCATCCTGTGTCTGCTTTGTCAGCGCATCTGCATTCTCGCGTGCTTCAAGCAGAGTTCTCGAAATCGACTCGTAACGGCTTGCAGACTCTTCTTCTCTCGTCTGATACGCCTGCATCTTATCGCGAAGCTGTGTAACCTCTACCTGCAGTTCATCGTTCACCTTCTTCAGATTCTCGATTGTGCTTGATGACTCGTTCAGATTCACTTCGCGCATCGTATGAAGGTTCTTTACAGTCTCTGAAAGCTTCAATACATTGGCCTTCAGATCGGCTACTTCTTTCTCGTGTTCTGCGGTTAATTCGTCTATATAATTTTCAACTGCTTTTTTGTCATATCCACCAAATGATGTGGTCTTCAAAGTTACATCCATTCTACAATTCTCCTTTCGAATGTGTATGATCCAATACGTTCTCTCATTATACCATAAGAATTTCGTTTATGCATCATTTTTTTGCAAGGGATTTTCATGCAAAATGCCCCGTATGTTTTGAAACATATATTTTCAGATGATTTATTCCATATACAATGTATCGAAACTAAGAAGTTCTAAGCTTCGAACATATCGTATATCGTCATGAATCATCCGAAAATATATGATACAGATCTGATCAGGCATTTTGCATTTCTTCTTACTGTCCACATGAAGAAACCACGTAGCAGAAATATAATAATTAAAATGGTGTATTGATATTTACTTTCTCATTAGGATACATTAAAATAGTGTTTAGTTTTGTTATCTTCGAAAGGTGGTTTTAAAATGAATTTCAATATACAAGCTTATAAAACGAAGGGAAAACGACTTGCGCTCGTCCTTGTCTGCATATTGCTTCTATGTTCCCTGACCGCATGTACAGCGAATGTTGAGAAGCGGTATCAGACCTATATCAAAAGTCTGATTGCAATCAATTATCTTGGAGCAACGAAGGACTATATCAAGGCTTCCGGGGCGAACAAGGAGGATGCAGATGCTCTCTATGATGCGAACATCGAGCTTCTGACCGACAATATTCTCTCCTATTACAGTGTGAATATTGATGATGCGCCAGAGCTTCGAGAATCCTTCAAGGATCTGGCAAGAACGATCTACAGCAAGGTGAATTACAAGGTTGACAAGGCAAGAAAGGACGGGAGCGTATATCTTGTAGACATTACGGTTTATCCGATCAACCTCTTCTCACAGACATCTGCTGAGGTAACGACTTATATCAATACGTTCAACGATGCCGTGAAGGCCGGAACGTACAACGATTATACGCTTGCTGAATATGAGACAGAGTTTGCGCAGGGGCTGGTTGATATTCTGAAGACCGGATGCGAGAGCATGACATATGCCGATCCGCAGGTAGTAACGGTAGAGATTATTGAAGATGGAAATAAATACTACATCAGTGACCGTGATTTTATGAAGATCGATGCAGCAATGATCAGTTCCGCGATTGTGGCAGAGACGGCAACGTCGACTGATGCGGACTAGATAAATAAACATGTATATAAAAAATGACCGGTTGGTTCAAAACCAACCGGTCATTTTTATTCGTTATTTTATTATCCCTAGCTGATCATTGCTCCGGCCGGCATATCCTTCTCTGCGGTAAGCAGTGCCAGATTTCCTTCGAAATCCTCGGCGCAAAGGAGCATACCTTCGGATAACACACCTGCCAGTTTTGTCGGTTTCAGGTTCGTGATAACAACAACCTTCTTACCAACCATCTGCTCCGGTGTATAGTAATGCTTGATTCCGGATACAATCTGCAATGTTCTGCCCTGTACCTTTACCTGAGAGCAAAGCAGCTTCTTGGACTTTGCAACTTCCTCACAGGAGATAATCTCACCCATCTGCAGCTGCATACGGCTGAATTCATCGATTGTGATCTCTTCTTTCACAACGGCATCGAGCGTCGGAATCTCAACTTTCTCTTCCTTCTTTGCCTTCTTCTCCGGCTTTGGCTCTTCTTCAACCACCTTGGATGGGAAACGCTTCTCGATCTCCTCGAGCATCTTTGGTGCATCGATTCTTGCGAAGAGAATCTCCGGCTGATCTGTTACCTTATTTCCGGATGGGTACAGTCCAAAGTTTGAAAGCTCTGTCACGCGGCGCTTGTCTGCATTGAGCTGCTTTAAGATCTTCTCGGAAGTCTCTGGCATATATGGCTCGAGTAAGCTTGCGCCGATCACGATGCTCTCTACCAGATTGTACAAAACGGTATTCAGACGGTCTGCATTCTCCGGATCCTTGGCAAGTGCCCAAGGCATCGTCTCATCAATATACTTATTGCAACGCTTAAATAAAGCGAAAATCTCTGTAATCGCATCTGCCACGCGAAGCTTGTCCATGCATGCATTTACACGGAGTCTAGTGTCGGTTACAACTGCCTTCAAGTCATCATCGACCGGCTCATGTGCACCGGCATTTGTTACAACGCCATCGAAATATTTATTCGACATGGAAATCGTACGGTTCACGAGGTTTCCAAGTGTATTTGCAAGTTCTGAATTGATACGCTCAATCACAAGCTCCCATGAAATAACACCATCGTTCTCAAATGGCATCTCATGCAGCAGGAAGTAGCGGACCGCATCCACGCCGAACAGATCTACCATATCATCTGCGTAGATTACATTTCCACGGGATTTACTCATCTTTCCGTCACTCTGGATGAGCCAAGGATGTCCGAATACCTGCTTCGGAAGCGGCTCGCCAAGCGCCATGAGGATACATGGCCAGTAAATGGTATGGAAACGGATGATATCCTTGCCGATCAGATGCAGATCTGCAGGCCAGTAACGATGGTACAATTCGTCCGAATTGCCATCCACATCATAGCCAAGACCTGTGATATAGTTGGTCAACGCGTCGATCCATACATATACGATATGTCCCGGATCAAAATCTACAGGAATACCCCATTTGAAGGATGTTCTTGATACGCACAGATCCTGCAGTCCCGGAAGGAGGAAGTTGTTCATCATCTCGTTCTTGCGGGACTCCGGCTGGATAAAGTCCGGATGTGTATTGATATGCTCGATCAGGCGGTCAGCGTATTTGCTGAGCTTGAAGAAGTATGCTTCTTCCTTTGCCGGCTGTACCTCACGGCCACAGTCCGGGCATTTGCCGTCCACAAGCTGTGCTTTCGTGAAGAAGGATTCACAAGGTGTACAGTACATGCCTTCGTACTCGCCCTTGTAGATATCGCCCTGATCGTATAATTTCTTGAAAATCTTCTGTACCTGCTTCTCATGATAATCGTCCGTTGTACGGATGAATTTGTCGTAAGAAGTGTTCATCAGATCCCAGATACGCTTGATCTCAGCCGATGTCTCATCCACGAATTCCTTCGGTGTGGAGAGATTCTCAAATGCTTTAATCTCGATCTTCTGACCATGTTCGTCAGTTCCTGTCTGGAAACGTACGTCGTATCCGACGTATCTCTTGTATCTGGCAATGCTGTCTGCAAGTACAACCTCATACGTATTGCCTATATGAGGCTTACCAGATGTGTATGCGATTGCGGTTGTAATGTAGTACGGTTTTTTAGGCATATGAAACCCCTCCCTTATTTTTGTTTTTAACCCACTCTTAATTTAAATTTCTGGACATCGCGCTCGTCATCGACTACCTCGATCTGACCGCCAAGTCCACGGATCTTTCCATCGAAATCTTCGTAACCACGCAAAATATACTTGATATCGTCGATGGTGCTGAACCCTTCTGCTGCCAGTGCGGCAATCACAAGTGCGGCACCTGCACGCAGATCCGGTGCTACCAGATTGGCACCTGTGTATCCATCCACACCGGTGATCACTGCGGAATTACCTTCTACCTTGATACGTGCTCCCATACGGGAAAGCTCACCCACGTATTTAAACCGGTTCTCGAAAATACTCTCCGTAATCACGCTTGTTCCCTGAGACAGTGCAAGTGTCACCGCCATCTGCGGCTGCATATCTGTCGGGAATCCCGGATATGGAAGTGTCTTGATCTGTGTTGCCTTGAATCTGCCATCCGCCATAACGCGAACCGCATCATCATATTCGATTACGCGCGCACCAATCTCATTCAGTTTTGAAGAGATTGCCTCTAAGTGCTTTGGAATTACATTTTTGATGAGAACATTTCCCTTTGTCGCTGCCGCCATCGTCATAAATGTTCCCGCTTCAATCTGGTCAGGAATAATGGAATATTCCGTTCCTCTCAGCTTCTGAACACCACGGATACGGATGACATCGGTTCCGGCGCCCTTGATATTTGCTCCCATGCTGTTCAGGAAGTTCGCTACATCTACGATGTGTGGCTCCTTCGCAGCATTCTCGATTGTCGTCTTGCCCTCTGCAAGTACGGCTGCCATCATGATGTTGATGGTTGCACCAACTGTTACTACGTCGAGATAAATGTGGTTTCCAACCAGTTGGTCTGCCTTCGCAACAACCTTGCCGCCATTCACAATCTCCACCGTAGCTCCAAGTGCCTCGAAGCCCTTGATATGCTGATCGATCGGACGCAGTCCGATATCACAGCCACCCGGCAATGCAACCTGTGCATAGTTGTACTTGCCAAGCAAGGCTCCAAGCAGATAATAGGATGCTCGTATCTTCCGTATATATTCATCATCCACACATACATCTTCTCCGGTCTTGATGCTTCCGCCGCAGATCGAAACTGTATGGTTGTCAATGTATTTTACTTTAGCGCCAATCGTCTCAATCGCACGAAGTAATGTTTTGGTGTCTTCTACATATGGTACATTCTCAATAATACATTCTTCGTCTGTCATGACTGCTGCTGCAAGGATTCCAAGTGCTGCATTCTTCGCACCTGCAATGGATACTTCTCCTTCCAGAACATTGCCGCCTTTTATAACATATTTTTCCATTTCACACCTCTGTGCTGCCAGTTATTTTTTGCGTTACCAGCCCATAATCTTAATAATTATAACACATTCCATTTTTTTGTAAAGCACTTACTTATCTGCTTCACAATAAACGCAACGGTAAATACGATTTTTTTCATCGGCTAATTTAAATATATGCACAATTCCTGGTTCTGTCGATGTGATACAGCGAGGATTTTTACATTTTTTCACATTTACCAGTTTTTTCGGCAATGCAAGCTTCTTTTTCTCCACCGTCTGCCCGTCTTTGATAATGCTGACTGTGATGTCCGGGTCAATGTATCCGAGGACGTCTAAGTTCACATCATATTCCTTGTCGATCTTCAGGATGTCTTTCTTACCCATTTTGCTGCTTTTTACATTCTGCAGGATGGCTACGGAACAGTCGAGCTTGTCGAGTTCAAGGTCATGGTAGACCTGGAGCGCCTTGCCTGCCGTAATATGATCCAGCACGATACCATTTTGAATACTATCTATCTTCATATGATTACCTCCTTCATGCAAATCTTTTTACCATACTCAGGGTTGTATATAATTGCAATTCTACGCGGACGCCACATATATTTCAATATGTTTTATTCCATATACAATGTATCGAAGCTAAGAAGTTCTAAATGTTCTGTTTTACATATTTGTTTTATACGCCACCGCCGTCAATTCGCCGTCCATGGCTCACTGACGGCTTGTTTGAACATCGTGTTCAAACATGGCTCATTTTTTTCAGAACATTAAGAACTTCTAAGCTACAAACATATCGTATATTGGAATAAATTCATATTGAAATATATGTTATTCTCGACTGCTTATGTTTTGCAATTATATACAACTCCATTTACTCTTCGGTTGATTTGCATTTGTCGTCATTTACCTTGTTATATTCCTGTGTGTGTTTTTTCACGCTTTTTTGCTCTCAAAAACACACCGCGTGGGTTTTTTTGAACAGTTTTCCTCTTCCACACACACTTTTTCCTCCGGAACTTGTCCGGAAGCTTCCTGCGTGGGTTTTTCACGCTTTTTTGCTCTCAAAAACACACCGCGTGGGGTTTTCACGCTTTTTTGCTCTCAAAAACACACCGCGTGGGGTTTTCACGCCTTTTTGCTCTCAAAAACACACGACGGGGGTTACTCCGGAATCTTCGCAAGCTTGTCCGCAGACAAGTTCAGCTTCACTCCATTTGCCTTGAGCAGTGTCAGCATCAGTGCCATACGCACGAATTTTCCATTCATAACCTGACGGAAATAGCAGGCGCGCGGATCATCATCGATCTCTACCGAAATCTCATTGACACGTGGAAGCGGATGCAGGATTGCAAGATCCGGCTTTGCATTTCTAAGCTTCTTTCCATCAAGAATATATGTATCCTTCAATCTGACATAATCCGCCTCGTTGAAGAAACGTTCCTTCTGCACTCTTGTCATATAGAGCACATCGAGTTCGCCCATCACGTCTTCCATCGACTCTACTTCCTCATAAGGAATATTCTTTGCCTCGAGCACTTCGGAGATAATATATTCCGGCACGCGGAGTTCCTTCGGTGCAATCAGGATGAATTTGATGTTCTCATAACGGGACAATGCCTTGATCAGAGAATGTACGGTACGTCCAAACTTCAGATCGCCGCACAGGCCGATCGTGAAATTATCCAGTCTTCCTTTCTCCCGCAGAATTGTCAGCAAATCTGCCAAGGTCTGTGTCGGATGATTATGTCCACCATCACCCGCATTGATGATCGGCACACTGCTCACCATAGATGCCCGCATCGGTGCACCTTCCTTTGGATGACGCATCGCAATGATATCCGCATAACAGCTGACAACTCTCGTTGTGTCACCTACGCTCTCGCCCTTCGTCGCAGACGTAGAATCAGCCGAAGAAAAACCAAGTACATTTCCACCAAGCTCCATCATTGCTGATTCAAAGCTTAGTCTTGTTCTTGTACTTGGTTCAAAAAATAACGTTGCAAGTTTTTTACCCTTACACGCTTCGCTATATGCATCTTTGTCGTCGATGATATCCTGCGCAAGCTTCAAAATACCATCAATCTCTTCCACGGTCAGGTCTGTTGAATCGATTACATGTTTCATTTCTTGTTTCCTCCATAACTATTACGCAGATACCGATTGCGCAGAAGCAATCCGTACATCCGCGATATTATGCTGTTTCTCCTGGATTGCGCCCTGTGCATTTTCCAAGCTGCATCCGGACATCCGCAATCCTGTTCTGTTTTAAGATGTGTGACCATCCTGCAGATTCTTAAGCTTCCGGACATTGTGCCTCTGGAATATCTCATCGATTGCGAACCGGTCTTCCCGGTTGCAGACGAGAATATACGTTTTGCGATTTGCCCGGATCTTCAGAACGATCACATTGCTGTCCTCCCCCTGGTTTTCCAGGAGGTAGGACCGCATAAATTCCCATTCAATAAATGAACTTCCGACCAGCACGCCTTCCTTCGTAATTCCGCTTTGTATCCGCGTGGAAAGCACGATAAACAGCACAAACATCAACACCGCCGGCACGAACATATAAATCTTAAACCAGACCAACACGACGAGTCCCACAAGTCCAAGGTTTGCATAGATAACCTCGGAGATATTCAGTTTATGATGTAACCGGCTTTTTACCAGTATCCCTGTCTGACGTTTCATAGCAGATATGCATACAAGCACACCTGTGCCAAAACCAAGGAACAACACAAATGCCAGTACCGAAAGCCACACATCCATATATTATACCACTTAGATTCCTTTTATCAATGTATACATGACAGCTTTTTCTGCATGTCTTCTGTTTTCTGCCTGATCCAGGATATGATCCAGATTCTTCATCTCCACTTCCTTCGAAATCTCGAAGCCAACATGCATCGGCATATCGTGGAACACAAGCGCATGACTGCCCTCTAAGAACTCATCATTCAACTGATATGGCATCATCTTGTCCATGAGTTCTTTCTTCTTATCCTGGTATGCAGGATCATTGAAAAACTCCATGTCAAGCCATGTGTCGGTATAGCAGATATCCATATCCTTCACATACTTCTTCACTTCGTCCATCGGCATGTCCGGATCAAGCTCCACATAGTAGCCCGTCTTCTTTGCTTCCTCGTAGAAATCCGGTCCGCAGGCTGTCTCATTTACAAGTGGAGTCAGTCCGTACAGGGTTCCCTGCTTCATCTTCGAGAAGAATTCAACCAGTGAATTAAATACGTTGTTCTTTGCACCGATGTACAGGAACTTGACATTCAAGCTGCCAAATTTCTCGATAATTGTCAATGCATCAGCCAAAATCTGGCATGGATGGTAAGAATTATCACATCCGTTGATAAACGGTACGGTTACATTGTCTCCGAACAGCTCAACAGTCTCGTTTTTGACGAGACGTGCCATAATGATGTCCACATTCCGGCATACGTATTTGATCTCGGAAACAGGCTCGCCAAGAACAAAGTTACTGTCTCTCCAAAGCTGGTTATAGTAGGTTCCGCCAAGCTCTGTCATACCCGTCGTAAAAGAAAGAAATGTACGGGTACTTGTCTTCTCAAACAATGTGTAAAGCTTCTTACCTTCAAGCGCGTGGCTGTACTTCTCCGGATTCTTCTTCATATCCAGCGCAAGGTCAAGAATCTTCTGCAGCTCTTCCGCCGAGAAATTCTTGAAATTCAACATATTCTTCATGATTTTTGTCCTCTTTTCTTATCACAAATGCAAGGCACACGGGCATCGTCCGATATGTATGCCCGTGTCCCGGGATTTACTATATTCATTCCCACAGATATCCTACAAATATTTCTTCAGATCATCCACCTTATCGGTCTTCTCCCATGGAAGGTCGATATCGGTTCTTCCGAAATGTCCGTAAGCAGCTGTCTGCTTGTAGATTGGTCTGCGCAGATCAAGCATCTTGATGATACCTGCCGGACGCAGATCGAAGTTCTCGCGGACAATCTCTACGAGCTTGTCATCTGCAAGCTTACCTGTGCCAAATGTATCTACCATGATTGAGGTCGGTCTTGCAACACCGATTGCATAAGACAGCTGGATCTCGCACTTTTCTGCCAATCCTGCTGCCACGATATTCTTCGCTACATAACGAGCGGCATATGCTGCGGAACGGTCTACCTTTGTACAGTCCTTTCCTGAAAATGCTCCGCCGCCGTGACGTGCATATCCACCATAAGTGTCTACAATGATCTTACGTCCGGTTACGCCGGAGTCACCATTTGGTCCACCGATTACAAAACGTCCGGTTGGGTTGATGAAGAACTTCGTCTCGTCATCAATCATATCCTGTGGAAGAACCTGATCAAATACATATTTCTTGATATCCGCATGGATCTGCTCCTGGGATACATTCTCGTCATGCTGGGTAGAAAGCACAACTGCCTCTAATCTGCAAGGCTTTCCGTTCTCGTCATATTCTACGGATACCTGTGTCTTGCCATCCGGTCTTAAATAAGAAAGTGTACCATTCTTACGAACTTCTGTCAGCTTTCTGGCAAGCTTGTGTGCCAGTGAGATCGGATACGGCATAAGCTCCGGTGTCTCGTTTGTTGCATATCCAAACATCATACCCTGATCGCCGGCACCGATTGCCTCGATCTCCTCGTCTGACATATGATTTTCCTTCGCCTCAAGTGCCTTGTCCACACCCATTGCGATATCGGTTGACTGCTTGTCAAGCGCTACGATGACACCACATGTATCACAGTCAAATCCGTACTTTGCCCGGTCATAACCGATCTCACGGACTGTCTCACGGACGATTGTCTGAATATCAATCTGTGCCTTCGTTGTGATCTCGCCCATAACAAGTACCAGTCCGGTTGTTACGGCTGTCTCACAAGCGACACGGCTCATTGGGTCCTGTGCCAAAAGTGCGTCTAATACGGCATCACTGATCTGGTCACAGATTTTGTCAGGATGTCCTTCGGTTACTGATTCTGAAGTAAATAATAACTTCTCCATTTGTTCCTCCTTTGGAATTCTTGTGTATAGTCTGGTTGTCTCTTTATCCGCGGTAATTCATAAAAATAAATCCGGCTGCAAGCAACCGGATTTGAAAGGCGTTATCAAATCTTCTTATTGCTCGACAACTTAATCTAAGTATCGCTCAGGTCGGCACCTTCCGTCTCCGGGGTTGCCGTGGCTTCTTCGTCCCTTATGACTCCACCACTCTGAATAAGAGAGACACGTTTAACATATATCATATATTTCTAATTGTCAATGGTTTTATTTGCTAAATCTGCCGGTTTTCGTCCGGATAGCTCCTGTTTGCCGGTTGTGCTGTTATGCTTTTTGCCACTACGGCGGATCAGCCATGTCACAAATAGCACAAGCAACACCCCAACTGCCGCACCGCAGCTATCGAGCAGCACATCCCTCACCTGTCCGCTGCGCCCGGGCACGAACAACTGATGGAACTCATCGGTCATGGCATACACCGTCGCTGTCGCCCAGGCTGACAGTACCTCACACTTTCTGCTCCGGTGTCCGGTACACCACGCGCCACACAGCAGCATTGCGAACACCGCATACTCCGTCGCATGTGCCAGCTTCCGAACCGGATGATCGACCTTCTCTGCAAATGTCAGCTGTTCATCCTCGGACCATTCCTCAAAATCCGGATGCACGATCCTGCCAACCTCCATACCGACCGCATAGCTGTCCTCCGTGGATTCTATCCCATTTCTGGCTGAGAAGCAGAATATCACGACCGCGAACATTACCGACAATACAACAAACACAGCCTGACGCTTCGATACACGCCCCTGCCGCGCCCGGCTGATTCTAGATGTGTTTCCTGATTGCATCTGCCAACGCCTTCAACGATTCTGATTCCGTCTCACCCTGCTTCCATGTAACCTTCACATCATCCCCTGCGTGACGTGGAATCACGTGCATATGGAAATGATGCACCGTCTGTCCGGCAACTTCACCATTGTTCTGCACAATATTCAACCCTTCGCAGCCGGTCTCTTCCTGCACAGCCTTCGCAACATGGGTTGCAAGCGAGAATACCTTTCCCGCTGTCTCCTCGTCAAGCTGGTAGATATTATCATAATGCTCTTTCGTCAGAATCAGCGCATGTCCCTGATTGGCCGGTGCCAGATCCAGAATTACACGACATTCCGGTGTCTCATATACGGTTGCAGACGGAATCTCACCATTTGCAATTTTACAAAAAATGCAATCATCTTTTTTCATATTGAATGTGCCTCCTGTTTTTCTTTGTACACTAACTGTAAATACATGCTTCCGTTTTGTCAAGTACTACCGTTGTTACTTCCTCCTGACAGTACTATGGTCGTACTTACACCCGACAGCACTACGGTCGTACTTACACCTGGTATCCACGCGTACCATAATCTACGCCCTGTATGCTCTCATTCAGCGTGCCCTTACCATACGTAAGTCCCGCATACACCTGATGCACGTTTCTCATCACCGCACCTTCTGTGTCGATCTCGTGCAAATGTACAAACCCGACACGCAGATGATCCACGATGTGTATGCACCGGTCCAGTTCATCCGGCTGCCGCCGTATCTCCGAGCGCACAAGCTTCCCATAGATAAATCTGAAAATAATAATCACATCTTTGCCAAGCGCATCTTCCCCGGAGAAGCAGTCAATCAACTCCTGCATCGTCCGACGCGCCTGCCCAATCGATTGCAGGTATGCGGTCATATTCTCCGCTTCGTACGCTGCCATCGCATCCATGCCGTATGTATGAAATATATCACATAGCACCAGAATCAGACCGCTGTGGTTCTCCTGACTGATGCGTCGTGTAAATTCCTGTTTTTGTTCCTGTGTCATGGTGATTTCCTCATATTCCTGTCTTATACATATTATTCCATTCCGGTCTGCGCCGCCTACTGCAGCAGCTGTAACAGCGATTCCGGTCTGTCGTTCGCCTTCTGCATCATGGAGATTGCCGCCTGCGACAAAACCTCCTGCTGCGTATATTCTGTCATCTCTTCAGCCATATCCGTGTCCATGATCCGCGAATAAGCCTCCGTGATACTCTCACTTTGCACTTCGAGATTCGAATGCACATCATCCAGCCGGTTCTCATACGCACCCAGCCGCGATCTCGCATTCGAAACCTTCTTCACAGCCTCGTCGATCACCTGAATCGCCTGACTTGCATACCCATGCGTATACATCACCAGATTGTCGATGCCAAGTGCCTCCGCATCTAGCGCCGGTATGTCGATTGCAAGCTGCTCACCTTCATTCGATCCGGTCTGGATCACCATCGTTCCCGCAGACAGCACCTCGATATCAGCAGATACCGTTCCGCCATTATCTTTAACCATATCCGGCGTCACTTCGATTGTCATCGCAAATCCATTCCGGTCGACAACCTCAATCTTATTTCCAAGCGTTGTAAGCGTCGCCGTAGTTGAGAAACCGTCATCCGCTGTCACAAGCGATGCTGCACAATCTTCCCCCTGTACAGCTGTACCATCCGCGATTCCAAGCACTGCCGCAAGCTCCGGATTGGTAACGGATATCTCGATCTTCTCTGCTTTACCATAGCCCTGTGTCTTAAACACTACCGGCGCACCACTGTCAAAGCTCTCCTCCGTCTGACCGTCATTCGACGCGAACACATCAATATTAATCTTCGCCAGGCTCTCCTGCAGCTTGCCATATACATCTACCATCGTCATACCTTCTTCGATTGCGACAGAGAAACCATTGACACTCACCGATCCGGCCTGTTCCTTCGTAATCGTCGCACCCGAATAAGCAAAGCCTGTCGTAAGAACTGCCTGCGCCGCATCCTTTGTCACGTTCAGAGAATATACGCCCGTGCTCACATCCGTGGAAATATAGTCTGCCTTTACACCGATTGTGCTCGGCAGCGACCGTCTCGTCATATCGCCGTTCAGCAATGTCTGTCCATTAAATGCGGTTGTATCCGCAATCTGTGAAAGCTCCGCTGCCAGCGAATTAATCTCTTCCTGAATCGAATCACGATCCACCTCATCATTGACATCGTTCGCCGCCTGCACTGCCAGTTCCCGCATACGTCCGAGAATACTGTGCATCTCTTCCATGCCGCCTTCCGCTGTCTGGATCACCGAGACTCCATCGTTCGAATTCAGAGCCGCCCGGTCAAGCCCACGGATCTGTGCACTCATTTTCTTCGAAATCGCAAGTCCCGCCGCATCGTCTGCCGGGCTTGTGATCTTATAGCCGGAAGAAAGTCTTGCCATAGACTTTGCAACCTTGTCATTTGTCTTTGAAAAATGTGTCGTGGCGTTCATCGCCAGCGAATTATAATTTATTCTCATTGTCTGCCTCCTTGAACCCATTCGTTATGCTTCATCTATCCGAATGTCTGCTTCTTGATGTCTGCTTCCTGATGCCTGCTTCTTGTCAAGCATCATGTCCGCGGCACACTATACGTCCGCATCCCGGTTTTACTATGTTATATATCGGTAAGTTTCGCCATAGCCTTAACGAAGAATATTGCCGCCCGACACAGTTTTTGTGTGTCCGCTTCCCCGCTCGCTGCCCGCGCCTCTGCGCGGCTTTCTCCTGTCACGACCGATGCTTTGCTTTCTTCCCCGCTCGCTGCCCGCGCTTCCGCGCGGCTTTCTCCAAGCGCAACCGCCGCATCCGCATATTCACTTCCGGCAAGCAGTTCCCGGAATGCATCCGTCCGCCCGGCAAGCCATGTATTCGCCTCCGAAGAACCGCCAAGGATCTCACCCGTGCACGTTCCCGCTTCGTCCATCCGGATCTGCGCCTGCAGCATACCATACGCCCCTGCCTCCATCCGGATCGTGATACCGCGCGCTTCTACTCCGCCCGTCTGCATCGTCAGATTCACCACCTTCATACCTGACTCTGTCTCAACCGGGAGCTGATACTGCCTTCTGCCTGCCATGGCTCCCAATATCCGGAATCCTGCCTGCACAACCTTCATGCCCTGCAGCTGATCCGATGTTATATTTCCTTCTTCTGCCCGATCATACATCTGCTCTACCATCTGCTGCCGGATATCCGCATACATCTGCGCCAGATCCGCATCTGCTTCAATCTGTTTCAGCAACAGTTCCGATTCAAACGGCAGCGCGATCTCCTCTCCTGCGAGAGACTTCGCCATAGCATCCGTCTCTGCTTCTACTGCGTCTTCCTTTGTATGATCCTGCCAGCCGATCTGCTTCCATATCTGTGATGCAAATGTATAGAAATTCATGGATGGCTGATGATTGATGGCTTCTGCTTCCGGTCCTGCCGACATTCCCTGCAGTATATAATCCGCCGCTTCCAGATTCTGTGCGCTCTCTTCGATATCATTTGCCCACAGAAGCTGTTCTGCCTGTGCAAGCGTCGGGGAATCTGAGATTATCTCCCATGGGTTTTTATATTCTTCCTGCGCAGCCATCGGTTCATTTTGGCTCACATATTCATCGTTCTCTCCCATCCGGATACCATCCGCACCACCCCGTCCCGCATATGCACGCGCGATCTGATCATCCATCTTCTCCCCGCGTGTCTGCAGATCCGCAAGCATACCGAACGAATCATCGACCACAGCCTCCATCCCGGCGGCCTTCCGGCTTCGCATCGCAGTAATCAGATTGCGCACAGTAAGACGGCTGTTGTTCGCGAACAGATACCCGGCTTCCCGGTCGCCGGATTTCTCTAACTGCTTAAACACCCGGTATAACCCGATATATCCTGCGCGTTCCTCCGCGCTGATCTGTCCACGCTTCTCTACATCACGCAGATACGTCGCAAAATCGTCTGTCTCCTTCACACCTGCTTTGTAATTTTTGTCCCGCAGTGTCTGATTGAGTTCATCGACGGTCATATCAAGCGGGTTGATACCATCCCGGATCATAGACAGCACCGCATTCGGATGGCATGCGGCAAGCATATCATTGACCGCTCTGTCATACTCTATGATCTGTGCGATATTTTCCTCCGTGATTTCCATGCGGTTATACCCGAGAATCTGTACCGCCCGTGTATGTTCCTCATCCACCGGCAGATTCATATCTGTCAGTATATCTTCGATATTTGAAAATGCTTTGCGGATACTATCTCCCATATCCGCACGCGGGGCTGTACCAAGTGCCTCGTACCCGCGCTCCATCGCTGCGAAATCAGCGGAACGCCGGATCGTCTGTGTCGATATATCTGCCACCCCATCCGGCACATTGTTATCGGACATCCGGCGTTGCATATCACCCGCCTGTCCACCGATCTG
>USFH01000021.1 GCA_900553925.1 uncultured Clostridium sp. | reverse complement strand
TACATTCCTTCCGGGTATGGCAGGAGCAAAGGCATTATCCGATATGATTGCTGGAGTTGTGAATCCGTCCGGAAAGCTGACGATTACATTCCCGGAGCGCCTGGAAGATGCGCCAACCTATATGAATTTCCCGGGAGAGGGATATCATGTAAACTATGGTGAGGGAATCTATATTGGATACCGCTATTATGACAAGAAGAAAATACATCCACGGTATGCGTTTGGGCATGGATTATCCTATACATCATTTGCTTGTACACTGGATCATGTAACGTCTGATACAGAGAAGATTACAGCCAAGGTGACGGTTACAAATACAGGAGATTGTGTCGGAAGTGAAGTGGTACAGATTTATATCCATGATCCATACAGCACACTTCCAAAACCGGAGAAGGAATTGAAGGCATTTGAGAAAGTAAAGCTTGCTCCGGGAGAAAAGAAGACGATCGTGTTTGAGATTCCGACATCAAAACTTGCTTCTTATGATATGGATCTGGAGAAGTTTACGGTGGAAGAAGGATATTATGATGTGATAGCCGCAACTTCTTCCTCAGAGGGAGATATGATTGGTACAGAGAGAATCTATCTGGATATAAAATCTCCATATTCTTATTGCGTTGATACGCCGCTTCGGGTAATCAGTGCAGAAGAAGATCTGTTAAAGGCAGCAGACGAAGCATGGGAAGAGCAAGGCTGGGATGTCGGAATTATAAGAAATAACTGCCAGTATTCGCCACAGAAATCATTGCGTGAGATATTGATTTATGTGGATAAGCATCTGTGCAGTGAGGAAAAGCAGAAGGCATTTATTGAATCATTTGAAAATAAGATAAAACCAGTTAAGAAAAAGTAGGACAATATAGAATTGTCAGGAGGCAGAAAAATGGCAGTGCTTGCACAGTTAGAACCGAAAGCGGTCTTTCGTTATTTTGAGGAAATCTGTGGGATTCCGCATGGATCTTCAGACACACAGGCAATCAGTGATTATCTGGTTGCATTTGCGAAGAAACGAAATCTTTATGTCAGACAGGATACACTTGGAAATGTCATTATGAAGAAGCCGGCAACAAGAGGCTATGAGGATGTACCGGTCGTGATGATCCAGGGGCATATGGATATGGTCTGTGAGAAGACGGATGACAAGGAGATTGATTTTCATACACAGGGATTAGATCTGGTGCTCGATGAAAATGTGATTCATGCAGACCGGACAACCCTTGGCGGGGACGATGGTATCGCGGTTGCATTTGCACTAGCCATCTTAGATGCCGATGATATTCCACATCCGGCACTGGAAGTTGTGATTACGGTCGATGAGGAAATTGGTATGCTTGGCGCGGCAGGAATCACAACAGAAGATCTGCATGCGTCATATATGCTGAATCTTGATTCTGAAGACGAAGGTCAGCTTCTGGTTGGTTGTGCCGGTGGTATGACGGCAGTCTGCCATATGCCGGTTCAGTGGGAAAATTGTGATCTGGCACATCCGTTTTGTATGCAGATTGACGTGGATGGATTACTCGGCGGGCATTCCGGCATGGAGATTATTAAACAGCGGGCAAATGCAAACAAGGTGCTCGGCAGAACATTGAAAGCGATACAGGCAGTGGCGGATATCCGGCTTGTGTCAATCGATGGAGGCAAGAAGGATAATGCAATTCCACGTGCGGCACAGGCAGTATTTGTTGCAGAAACAGAAAAACAGCCTGCCATACAGCGGGCAGTGCAGACGCTGCAGGCCGCGATCAGTCATGAATATGAGGTAAGTGATCCGGATGTGACATTGAAGATGAAAGAATGCACAGAGGCAGTGGTAGAGACGATGAACCGTGTGAGTGGCGATGCGATTATCGATGCGCTATTCCTACTTCCAAACGGTGTGCAGAAGATGAGTGATGCGATGCCGGGACTGGTACAGACATCGCTCAATCTTGGCATTCTCACGATGAAACAAGATGAAGTGCAGATGGGCTTTTCGGTGCGCAGCAGCGTTGGCAGTGAGAAGAATCTTCTTGCTTTACAGATTCGAGTATTGTGTGAGCGTTTGGGAGGAATGTATACAGAGAGTGGTGCATACCCGGCATGGGAGTATAAGCAGGATTCCAAGTTACGTGATGTGATGGTTGCTGTTTACGAGGAGCTATATGGAGAAAAACCAAAACTGGATGTGATCCATGCGGGAGTGGAATGTGGTTTATTTATGGATAAGATGGAAGGACTGGACTGCGTATCATATGGTCCGCAGATGTATGATATCCACACACCGAACGAGAGATTGCATGTTGACAGCGTGCAGAGAACGTGGGAATATACACTTGAAATCTTGAAGAGACTGAAATAGTTTGGAGGAACGAGACTTATGGGAAACTGGGAAGCAAATATACGAAAGGTTGTGCCGTATGTACCGGGCGAACAGCCGAAGGAACAGGACATTATCAAGCTGAATACAAATGAAAATCCATACCCGCCGGCACCGGAGGTGTTGAATAAACAGGTGGAATTAGCGAATCTGCGTCTGTATCCGGATCCGGCAGCAACGAAATTAGTTGAGGCGATTGCACAGTATCACGGTGTGGATAAAAAGCAGGTGTTTGTCGGTGTCGGAAGTGACGATGTGCTTGCGATGTCATTTATGACGTTTTTCAATTCGGGAAAGCCAATCTTCTTCCCGGATATTACATATTCGTTCTATGATGTCTGGGCAGATATGCTCCGGATTCCGTATGAGAGAAAACCGCTCGATGAGAATTTCCGCATTCAGGCATCTGATTATTACGGCGAAAATGGTGGCGTTGTATTCCCGAATCCGAATGCACCAACCGGAATTGCAGAACCAGTCGAGTTTGTACGGGACATCGTCAGCCATAACCCGGATGTAATTGTGATCGTGGATGAGGCGTATGTCGACTTCGGTGGACAGACAGCATTGCCTCTTCTTGACGAGTTTGACAACCTGCTCGTTGTCCGTACCTTCTCGAAATCCCGTTCGATGGCAGGACTCCGTATCGGATATGCGATCGGAAATGAGAAGCTGATCGGTTACCTAAACGATGTAAAATATTCCTATAATTCTTATACGATGGATCTGACAAGCATCGAGCTTGGAACCTGCTCAATCAAAGCGGATGACTATTTCAAGGAGATGGTCAAGAAGGTTATCGATACGAGAACATGGTTTGTAAAGGAAATCGAGGCACTTGGATTTACTGTGCTTCCATCAAGCGCGAACTTTGTATTTGCGACGCACAAGTCGGTTCCGGCCAAAGAAATATTTGAGAAAGCAAGAGAAAATAAGATATTTGTGCGGTATTTTGCAAAACCGAGGATTGACAACTATCTTCGTATCAGCATCGGAACCGATGAAGAAATGCTCCAATTTGTAGCATTTCTAAAAACTTTGCTCTAGGTACTTGCCACATCCCCGGATAGCACATATAATAAATGTGTCATCATTCAGACGGTGACCTGTCTGAACTTTCCTACGCGAATTATTTAAAATGATAAAAAGGAGTTTTAGATATGGAGCGTATGGATTTTACACAATTTTGTGAGGCGATACGGGATGGAATCGCAGAGTATTTGTTACAGTATGATATTGAGCAGCTTCGCTTAGAGCAGGTGTGCCACAACAATGGAATTGAGCACACAGGACTCGTCATACTAAAGAAGGGTGAGAATACGTCACCGACCATCTATCTTGAACAGTTTTATTCCGGGTACCGGCAGGGAATTAAAACGTTTGATGAGATATTACAGCTGATTGCGCAGGAGTATAACCATGTGTTAAATCGCATGGAGGAACAGGGGGAACTGACCGTTGATATGGAACATGTTCTTGATCATGTTTTTCTGCGTCTGGTGAATTACCAGAAAAACCGGGAGATGCTTATGGACTGTCCGTATATTCCGTTTCATGATATGGCAATTACATTCCGCTATCTTGTGAAGATGGATGAAAACGGGATTGCATCAGCCCTGCTGCATTTTAGTAATCTGCAGGATTGCGACATTACCATAGATGAACTGTACCGGGCAGCAAGGGAGAACACTCTTAAGCTGTTTCCTCCGTTTGTGAAGCGGCTAGATGAATTCTTAGAAGACCGTTATCCGCAGAATGGAAGCTATCCCGAGACACCGGAGATCTATATTTTATCGAATCAGCAGTTTATCTATGGGGCAACGATGATGATCTACAAAGATGTGATTGCAGCTTTTGCAGATCATGTAGACAAGGATGTGTATATTATACCATCAAGTGTAAATGAAGTTTTACTTTGCATTGCGGATTCGAACATGGAGCGTGCAATGCTTGAGAACACGCTGCACGAGGTCAATGAGTTTGTGGTTTCCGGGATGGATTATCTGTCGGACGAGGTCTATTTTTATGACAAACAATTGGGAAATATTGTTGCATAATGCTTGACGAAAGACCGAGACTGTGCTATGGTATAAGCGCATTTCTAGAAGATGCGATTTTAAAAATTGGAGGATTTGTCATGACAAGAGGTACAGTAAAGTGGTTCAATAGCCAGAAGGGTTTTGGATTCATCACAGACGAGAACGGCAAGGATGTATTCGTACATTATTCAGGATTGAATATGGATGGTTACAAGAACCTTGAAGAAAACCAGCAGGTTGAGTTTGATGTTACAGAAGGTGAGAAGGGACCACAGGCTACAAACGTAACTGTTATCAAGTAGTTTAGCTTAATCAAGTAACAGGGTACCTATATTTTATAGATTCTGCATGCATTGTTATACTGAATTTTTGAATTGGGATTTGTTATATTTATTGAGTGAAACAAAGTAGGAGCTATCACATAACCGGGTGGCTCCTATTTTTGTATTTTATTGACAAAAAGATGCAAATAGCATAGAATGAACTTATGTTAAAACAGGGACGGAGAGGAAAAAATATTGGGGGATAGCTTTGTTTCAAGGAAAGACAGAATTATATCGTCAGCAATCGAAATTATCAGCGAGTCCGGGTTATCAGCACTTACAACAAAGAATCTTGCATTGAAAGAGAATATGTCAGAGACGCTGCTCTATAAATACTTTGGTGGAATCAACGAGGTATTGATAGAGGTTGTTGAGACATACTCGAAGTTTGACAAGAGTATCCGCCAGACAGTATTGGCGAAGGATGCCTTGTATGTGGAGAAGCTGTTGGATTATCTGGAAGCATATGCAACCTACTATGATAATTATTATGCGATATCTACGCTTATGCTTCAATATGAGGAGCTGCTGCATATTGTGGAGACTCGGGAGAGGATTGCGTGGTGTATTACCGAGCGCCTGACATTTTTGGAAGGCTTATTTCAGCATGCAATCGATGCGGGCGAGATATCGGACGTGTTCCCGGCTGCTGTTTTAGCTAACAATGTTACAGGTATGGCGATGTGCCATATATTGGAGCGCAGGATTTCGTATCATAAGAAATCATTTAAGGAAGAATACATGGATAACATCCAGAAATGGATGGGATTGCTTCAGATAAAAAAATAAGCAGATAAGCGCAAAGAGAGGATTGGGAGATAATTATGAAGGTATTAGTAGCAGAGGATGATTTGGCAAGTGGAAAGTTCATGCAGAAATTACTTTCCAAATATGGAGAAGTTGTTCTGGCGAGAGATGGCATCGCAGCCGTGGATGAGTTTGTGAATGCAGTAAGCACAAACGAGCGGTTTGATCTGGTATGTATGGATATTATGATGCCGAAGATAGACGGATATAAGGCGCTTGCCTCTATCCGGGATGCAGAACGTAAGCTTGGTACACCGAGAGATAAGCGTTGTAAGGTAATTATGATTAGTGCACTTGATGAAGGGTTTGATGCAAGCTATGCGAGTGATGATTACGAGGAATACATGTGTAAACCGATTGACATCATGAAGTTTGACAGCTTGATTCGTAAGCTTGAGATCATTTAGGTAAGAGACATGGATTTATTTGACTACATGAGAGAGACAAATATGAAGAAGGGAGAGTCGCCACTTGCGAAGCGGCTTCGACCGACTTCATTGGACGAGGTAGTCGGACAGGAACATATATTGGGCAAAGACAAGCTGTTGTACCGGGTGATACAGGCGGATAAGCTTAGCTCAATTATCTTGTACGGACCACCAGGAACGGGGAAGACAACACTTGCGATGGTAATCGCGAATACGACAAGCGCAGTATTTAAGGAACTGAATGCGACGACAGCTGGAAAGAAAGATATTGAGGCCGTTGTAAAGGAATCGAAGGATAATCTCGGGATGTACGGGAAGAAGACTATTCTGTTCGTAGACGAGATCCATAGATTTAATAAAGCGCAGCAGGATTATCTCCTCCCGTTTGTGGAAGATGGAACCGTGGTTTTAATTGGCGCGACAACGGAGAATCCTTATTTTGAAGTGAATTCTGCGTTGATATCGCGCTCTTCTGTTTTTCAGCTCAAACCATTGTCGAAGGACAATATCAAGACGTTGATTTATCGTGCGGTTAACGATACCGAGAAGGGTATGGGAAGCTACGACGCGGAAATTACGGAGGAAGCAGTTGATTTTCTGGCAGATGTGTCAGAAGGGGATGCAAGGCATGCATTGAATGCAGTTGAGCTTGGTATCTTATCAACGGAAAGAAATCCCGAGACGGGGAAGATCGTGATTGATCTTGCAGTCGCAGAGGAGTGCATTCAGAGGCGCTCTATCAGATATGATAAAGATGGGGATAATCATTATGACATTATCTCCGCATTTATAAAAAGCATGCGCGGCTCCGATCCGGATGCTGCCGTGTATTATCTGGCAAAGATGTTATACGCAGGGGAGAGCGTGACATTTATCGCCAGAAGAATTATGATATGTGCAAGTGAGGATGTCGGCAATGCAGATCCGCAGGCGATACAGGTCGCAGCTGCATGTGCACAGGCAGTGGAACGTGTCGGAATGCCGGAGGCACAGATCATACTGACGCAGGCAGCAACCTATGTGGCGTGCGCACCGAAGAGTAACGCAGTTGTCAATGCGATTTTTGATGCGATGCATGCAGTGAAAGAGGTTGGAAACTGTCAGGTGCCGGTACATCTTCGGGATGCACATTATTCCGGAGCGGCAAAGCTTGGAAATGTCGGATACAAATATGCCCACGATTATGAGAATCATTATGTGGAGCAGCAGTATCTGCCGGATCAGTTAGTAGGGAGAACATTCTATAAGCCGGGGAATCTCGGATATGAAAAGCATATACAGGATTGGTTTCACCTGATAAAAAAAGAAAAGTAAGAGGTATGGAAATGAAGAAAAAGGGAATCATCATTTTAATTGTAGTACTGCTTGTTCTTGCAGGCGCAGCCGGAGCAATTTATTATGTTCTGCATAATAAAAAGGCATCGAACGAAGAGTTGGTATATGCCACAAAGATATCCGACTTAAATGGCGGATACGATCTCATGGAGAGCCGTTATATGGGAACGGTTGAGTCACAGGAGGTCAAGGGTGTAAACCGGGACAGTGACAAGAAAGTCAAGGAATTGTATGTGAAGGAAGAAGATGAAGTCAAGGCAGGTGACGTACTGTTTGAGTACGATACCGAGTCCATGGAGTTACAGCTTCGTCAGTTGGAGCTGGAGCTAACAAGCATCAACAATAACATTGCGACACTGAATCAACAGATTGCATCGCTTACGACAGAGAAGGCAGCAGCACCAGCGGAGGAGCAGTTAAGCTACAGCGCACAGATCCAGAATCTGCAGGCACAGGTCAATCAGGCTAACTATGATGCAAGTGCAAAGCAGCTGGAGATTGATCGTCAGAAGCTTTCTATGGAGAATACAAAGGTTGTTGCACCGATGGATGGTATCATCAAGACAATCAATGAGAACAATTCGACAAGCAGTTCCGATAACAACAGCAACTATGATAATAACAATAATAACAATTCCGATTCCACAAGCAATGCATATATCACGATCATGGCAAAGGGGGATTACCGGATTAAAGCAACAGCAAGTGAGCTGACAGTCCGCAGTATGTCGGAGGGACAGAGCATGATTATACGTTCCAGAGTGGATGATTCAACCTGGACAGGTACTGTAACGAAGATTGATCTCGAACATCCGGATAATGGAAACAACAATGATTATTATATGAGTTCGGGAACATCTGCAACGAAGTATCCGTTTTACATCAGTCTTGACAGCACAGATGGTCTGATGCTTGGACAACATGTTTATGTGGAGGCAGATTATGGACAGGGTTCCGTAAAGGAAGGTCTGTGGCTGGATGAATTCTATATCATGCAGGAGGACGATGGTGCCTATGTATGGGCAGAAAATGCCAAGGGTTATATCGAAAAGCGTAAGGTGGAGCTTGGAGAATACGATGAGAATATGATGCGGTATGAGATTCTGTCCGGACTTACAGGAGATGATTATATTGCGTATCCGGAGGAGCGGGTGAAGGAAGGAATGAAGGTTACCCACAACTATGAGGATATCGAGATTGATGATACAGCGGACGATGGTTCCTACGACGATGGAAGCATGGATGATGGTTCCTATGATGATGGAAGCATGGATGATGGCTTCTACGACGATGGAAGTTCTGATGGAAGCTTTTCAGATGACGGAAGTGGGAATATAGATGAAACCGGTGACGGTGGAATGATGGATGGAACAGAAGGCTCTGTCGATGAGAATGTATCTCCGGGTGAAGATGGAAATACAGAAGAAAATTCCGATAGTAACAATGGGATTGTAACATACCCGGCGGATGGTGATGGCGAGGTGGTGCAATAGTGTTACTGGAACTCAAAAATATCTATAAGAATTATATTCAGGGTACGATGGAAGTACCGGTATTGAAAGACATCAATCTCTGTGTGGAAGAAGGAGAGTATGTGGCAATCATGGGACCTTCCGGCTCCGGTAAATCTACGCTGATGAACATAATCGGGTGTATTGATAAACCAACGTCCGGAACATATCTGCTTGATGATGTGGAGATTGAAAAATGCAAAGATAAAGAACTTTCCGAAGTGCGAAATCAGAAGATCGGATTCGTGTTTCAGAATTTTAATTTATTGCCAAGACAGAGTGCGCTTGATAATGTGGCACTACCGCTACAGTATGCGAAGGTGCCGATTAAGAAGCGGAAGCAGAAGGCAAAAGAAATGCTGGAGATGGTCGATCTGGCAGACCGTGTCAGCTTCAAGCCGACACAGCTTTCCGGTGGACAGAAACAGCGTGTGGCAATCGCGCGTGCAATGGTTGCGGATCCGAAGATTCTGCTTGCCGATGAGCCAACTGGTGCACTTGATTCCAAATCCGGTTTACAGGTTATGGAATTATTTGATACGCTGCACAAGCAGGGTGTTACAATTATCATGATCACACATTCGGATGAGATTGCATCTTATGCAGATCGTGTGGTAAGAATTGTTGATGGTGAGTTGTATGAAGGAGATGCAAGTCCGGCTGAAGGGACACCGGAGATGCAGGACGTATCGTCAGCGGTCACACCGGCTCCGGAACTGGTACAGGAAGCTATGACCGGAGGTGAAGAATATGAATAAGACGAAGAAGATTATTATCATCATTCTCTCCTGTGTGGTTGTGCTTGGAGGTATTTATGCAGCGCTCCGGATGCTGAAGCAGAAGAATCAGAACAGTAAGACTGCAGGGGTATATGCGGTAAGTGAGATTGGATATGATGCTTCAAGCATGTGGGACAACAGTACACTCAGTGGAAATGTGACTGTGAATTCGGAACAGAAGGTCTATGTTGGTAAGACACAGGCGGTTTCGGAAATTAAAGTCAAAGAGGGACAGACTGTGAAAGCGGGCGATGTTTTGCTTGTCTACGATACAACGGCGAATGATCTGCAGCTTGATTTGCAGAAATCCGAGCTGGAATTGTCCCGGGTATCAATCATTGACGCACAGCGGGAATTGGAGAAGCTAAAGGCGACGACACCGTTAGAAGATATTCCGACGACAGAGGCACCGGCAGCTCCGGTTGCAACGGGATCTGATGCACCGAAGCCGGATGCGGATACTGATCCGGATGCGGATGTACCTCCGACACGGGAAGAACTTAAAAAACAGATTGCGCAGAAAGAGCAGGAAATCAAATCCATGCAGACGCAGTACGAGATCGCACAGGTTAAGCTTCAGATGGAAGAGATGCAGAACTCAACCGGAGAAGTACTTGCGAATTTTGATGGTGTGATCAAGAGTGTGATAACTGCAGATGAGGCTGCTTCAAGCGGGGATCCGGTTCTTGTTGTCAGTGCAGCGGATGGGTATCTGGTGGAAAGCCAGATTGGAGAGCTTGCAATGTCAACCGTGAAGGTTGGAGATACGGTATCTATGTATTGTTATGATACCGGCATGAATTACGAAGGTACGATTACGGAGATTTCAACATTCCCGGCGGAAGGACAGAGTAATTACAGTGCAAAGACAGAAACCTATTATCCGATGAAAATCGCTTTGAATGATGCGTCGGATGTCAGTCAGAATATGTATATGGAAATCACGCTTGGTTCAGGCACGGAGGATAGCAGCGAGGGATTTTATCTATCGAAGGCATTCATGAAGCAGGAAGGAAGCAATTACTATGTCATGAAGGATGTTGATGGAAAGCTGAAGAAAACCTACATCAAGATTGGAAATAAGACATCGGGAGACGCTGTTTTGGTACTTGGTGGTCTGACGATGCAGGATTACATTGCATTTCCGTATCTCGATGAGGCGGTGGAAGGCGTCAAGACAGTTCAGAAGCCGCTCGACGAGCTTTATAATTGATAAGAAAGGAAAACAGTCTATGTTAGAAAATATAAGATTATCGTTTCAGGGTATCTGGGCACATAAGATGCGTTCCCTTCTTACTATGCTGGGTATTATTATCGGTATAGCAGCAATTATTGCAATTGTTTCGACAATCAAGGGAACCAGTGAGCAGATTAAGGAGAATCTGGTCGGCTCCGGGAATAATATTGTGAATATAAAGTTATACCAGGGTGAGTGGACATATTCGTCCGGAGATTCTTCGACTCCGGAGAATATGCCGATGGTGACAGACGATATCAAGAAACAGATTCTGGATATCGACGAGGTAACTGCAGTGGCAGCTTATCGCTATGGAGCTTTGTATGAAGGAATCAACTGTGGAACCAAAGATCTTGGAAATGCACCGGTCTATGGCGTGGATAAAGATTATTTCAGCGTGATGGGATATACTGTGCAGACGGGCCGGTTGTTTGACAGCAAGGATTGGGATGAATGTACAAAATCCGTAATCCTTGACACTGTGGCAGCGAATACTTTGTTTGCCAGCGAGAATCCAATCGGTAAAACGCTGGAAATCAAGGGAGAACCTTTTGTGATTGTCGGAGTAGTAGAACAGATCGATGGATTCACACCGAAGGTAACCAATATAAATGACTGGTATACTTATTATGGAAATACAACATCGGGACAGGTTTTTGTGACAGATGTGAACTGGCCACTGATTTTCGCGTTTGATGAGCCGTATAATATTGTGGTAAAGCCTGCTGGAACGGAGGCTATGACCAATGCCGGAAAGAAAACGGCAGATATCATGAATTCTTATATGCCTGCAACAGGCAGTGAAGATGGGTCAGATTCTGAGGATGGCGGTTCGTCTTTCAAATATAAGAGTGAAGATTTGCTTGAGACAGCGAAGGCAATGCAGGAAGTCAGTGCATCTACAAGTCAGCAGTTGATCTGGATTGCAAGTATTTCCCTTCTTGTTGGTGGTATCGGAGTTATGAACATTATGCTTGTATCCGTTACGGAGCGAACGAGAGAGATTGGATTGAAGAAAGCTCTTGGAGCCAGAAAATCCGTAATCCTGATGCAGTTTCTGACGGAGGCAGCAGTGCTTACAAGCATGGGAGGAATTATCGGTGTCGGTGCCGGGGTCGGACTGGCATATCTGATCTCGGATGTTGCGTCAGTTCCGGTAGCAATTAGCGGAGCAGCAATTGCGGTATCCGTGATCTTCTCCATGGTAATTGGAATTGTGTTCGGATTTATTCCATCGGTGAAGGCATCGAACTTGAATCCGATCGATGCACTCCGATATGAGTAAGTACGATAACTGCGGAAATTAAGGATAGAAGGATAGTAATAGTAGTTAAAAGTGGTATAGAAGGAAAATGAGTGAAACAGGAATGAAAGAAAAGGAACATACAATTCGAGATAACCAGCTTGGCGAAGCGAAGAACGAAGAGACAGAAAGCTATGAGGCGAGTATACGGAGACGTCCGCTGATGCGGGTTGCTGCGTGGATCTGTCTGGGAGTCCTTGCGGCATTGATTGTACTTGTATTTGTGACAGGAATTACGGGAAGCCGGTATTTTCTTCCCTGTCTGGCGTTGATGATTGTAGTTCCGGTACTCCTGTATGTGGTTTTATGGCTTGGGAAAGTACTTCGGAACCACAGAGAGAAACAGTCTTGAAAAATAGACGCTGGTTTGCTATACTAGATTGGATTAAAAATGAAAGGAAAACACAGAAGAAACCTGTGTGGGTGTGATTATGAGTTTATTAACGCAATGGCGGGAGCATGCATATAGTCTTGATGACAGAACTCCGGAAGGAAAGGAATTTTGGCTGGATTATTTCCAGAGAGAGAAAGCAATCTATGAAAAGCTTCTTGAGAATCCGGCAGAGATTGAAAGCGGAACCGTAAAGGAGCTTGCAGAAAAATACGATATGTCAGTAGAACTGATGACAGGATTCCTGGATGGAATCGAGGAGAGCCTGATTGTGCCGAATAACATTGATGATCTTGAAGAGGATTCGAAAGTTGCACTTGGCTATGATCCGGAGAAGCTTTACATGAATATGGTAGATTGTAATGCTGAATGGCTGTATACACTCCCACAGTGGGATAAGATTTTGACGCCGGAGAGAAGAAAGGAACTGTATAAGATCCAGAAGTCATCTAAGACAGTTATAAAGCCGCCAAAGGTTGGAAGAAACGATCCATGTCCATGCGGAAGCGGTAAGAAGTATAAGAAGTGCTGTGGAGCAAATGCATAATATGAAATTTAATGAGGCACAGTCAGTGGCGGTTCGCCACGTGAATGGCCCGATGATGGTAATTGCAGGACCTGGTTCCGGGAAGACCACAGTTATCACACATCGAATCAAGTATCTGATAGAATCTGCGGGTGTTTCACCCGCAGATATTCTTGTTATAACATTTACACGAGCGGCAGCGGGTGAGATGCAGAAGCGTTTTGAGGCGCTCACACCCGGGAAGGGATATTCCGTTCGCTTCGGAACTTTTCATTCCATTTTTTACTGGATATTAAAAACTGCATATGGAAGAACAATGTTACAGGTTGTTTCGGAGGAAGATAAGTATCGGATCATCGAACAGCTTCTTTGCCAGATGAAGCTTGAGTATGAGAACAAAGATGACATGATCAGCAGTGTATTGTCACAGATCAGTCTTGTGAAATGCGATATGATGGACGTGGAAGATTACTATAGCAAGGATATGCCGGAGCTTTCCTTCCGCGAATTGTACCGGCGGTTCGATCATGAATTGAAGCGCAGGCAGATGATTGATTTCGATGATATGATGGTGCTTTGCTATGAGCTTCTTACGAGCAGACCGGATATTCTGGAACGCTGCCGGGCGCTGTTTCCGTATATCCTTGTGGATGAGTTCCAGGATAGCAACCGGATCCAGTATGAGATATTCCGCATGCTTGCGACACCGCGTAATAATGCATTTATCGTAGGGGATGATGATCAGTCGGTCTATGGATTTCGCGGGGCGCGACCGGAGATCATGCAGCAGTTCCGGAGGGATTTCCCAACGTGTGAAATCGTCTGTTTAGGCGAGAATTTCCGCTCGGATTACAGGATTGTGCAGGCATCATCCCAGGTGATTGAGAAGAATGGAACGAGATATAAGAAGATGCTGACTGCAACCTCCAAGAATCCAGGTGTGGTCCAGCTGCATACGGTGAAGGATGAAGCAGAAGAAAATGAGTGTATTATAAGACGGATACGCAGTCTCTATGAGAATGGGATTTCATACGAAGATCAGGCGGTCTTATATCGTACGAATCTGCAACCACGCAGGCTTGCCTATAAGCTCAATCAATATAATATTCCATATACATTAAGCGACAGTCTGCCGAATATATTTGACCATTTTGCTGTCCGCGGCGTGCTTGATTATATGCGGATGGCAATGGGCGATCAGTCAAGGGCGGTATTCCTGCGGATTTTGAACAAGCCATCCCGCTATATCAGCAGGGAAGTGCTATTAGAGGATCCGGTAGATTACGATAAACTTCGGTTCCGCCTTCGGGACAAGCCTTCTGTGGTTGAGAATCTGGACAAGCTGATGGCGGATGTGAAACTGCTTCGCAAGCTGCGGCCGTGGGCAGCACTGAATTTTATCCGCAATTTTATCGGATATGATCAGTACATCAGGGATTATGCGGAGTACCGGCAGCTTGACGCTGCTGAGATGTATGAAGTATTAGATGAATTTGCTTATATGATCAAGGATATGGAGAGCTATGCGGCACTGTTTGAGTTTGTCGGGGAGTATCGGAACCTGCTTGCAAAACAGCAGGAGAAGAACCGGATTCACAAAGGCGTGTGTCTGATGACGATGCATAGTGCGAAGGGGCTGGAATTCGATGCGGTATCGATTCTTGATGCTGTGGAAGATGTTACGCCGTATAAGAAGGCGAAAACACCTGCGGAATTAGAAGAGGAACGCCGGATGTTCTATGTTGCGATGACGCGGGCAAAACATGAACTACACATCTATGTACCGCAGACGATTGCAGGAAAAGCAAAGGATAAGAGCCGGTTTGTGGAAGAGATTACATGGCAGGAACAATAAAAAAAATAAGAAGCGCGTCCGTACGCGCTTCTTATTAGTCCATATCGTTATAAGCTTCGTTATCTAGCAACTCATCGAAGGCGTCGGCAACAATCTCGTATTCCTCCTCGGAATCGATCATGCCAAGTTCCACGTCATCGCCATCCTTCTCTGTGTAGCGGTAGAGGAAGACATCATCTTCTTCGAATCCATCTACGATTTTGTCCGGAAGCAATGCGATGTATTGTTGTCCTCCGACCGGGAAGATTGCAATGACGCTGCAATGAAGCTCTGTTCCGTCATCTAATACCATATCGACATAATCGTCATCTGTATTATCTGGCTCGTATGGGTTGAAATTATCAGCCATAATGAATACTCCTTTCTACTACAATATATGGATTTGTTTTGTTTTCATATTGAAAAAAATAAATCCTTGTCTATAATAGTTTAAGGGAAATCGGTTATAAGGTCAACTATAAAATAAGGAAAAGAGAAAAGGAAAGAAACGTGAAACAAGTATTACACTATTTTAAAAATTACAAATGGAAGGCAATTTTGGCACCGTTATTCAAGATGTTAGAAGCTGCCTTCGAGCTTTTGGTGCCACTTGTTATGGCAGCAATCATTGATAATGGTATTGCAGGAAATGATAAGCCCTATATTTACAGGATGGCGTTTGTCATGGTCGGACTCGGCGTGGTCGGACTTGGGTGTTCCATCACAGCACAGTATTTCTCGGCGAAGACAGCCATGGGAATCGGAAAGGAAATCCGATATGACCTGTTTAAACATATCGAGACACTCTCCTATACGGAGATTGATAAGCTCGGCAGTGCGACACTCATCACGCGTATGACGAGTGATGTCAATCAGGTACAGACAGGAATCAATATGTTCCTACGTCTGTTTATGCGTTCCCCGTTTATTGTATTTGGTGCAACGATTATGGCATTTACGGTCAATGCGAAGGCGTCGCGTGTATTCTTTATCACGCTTCCGGTTTTGATTGTGATTGTATTTGGAATCATGCTTGTTTCGATTCCTTTGTATAAGAAAGTACAGAGTAAGCTTGATACGGTGACCTTGAAATCCAGGGAGAATCTGTCCGGTGTGCGTGTCATCCGGGCATTTAATCAGGAAAAAAAGGAAAAGAAAGAGTTTGCGGAGGTAACGGAAGTATTGACGAAAGGACAACTGTTCGTCGGAAAGATTTCTTCTTTCTTAAATCCACTGACCTACGCCGTGATTAACCTGTCTATCGTTGCCCTGATCTGGGGTGGGGCGAAACAGGTGGATCTCGGTATCTTAAAGCAGGGACAGGTCTATGCACTTGTAAACTACATGTCACAGATCTTGATCGAACTTGTAAAGCTTGCAAACCTCATTATTACCGAGACAAAGGCAGTTGCCTGTGCGAACCGTCTCGGTGCGATCTTCGAGACAACAAGCAGTCAGGCATACGAGACAGCACCGGTACAAACGTCCGCAGATGAGAAGGTTCCGAAGGTGGAATTTATCAATGCCGGACTTACGTATGCGGATGCGAAGGAAACCTCCATCGAGGGACTTTCCCTGAAGGTGAACCGCGGCGAGACGATCGGTATTATCGGTGGTACAGGTTCCGGTAAATCAACGCTTGTGAATCTGATTCCTCGTTTCTATGACTGCACACAGGGCAGTATTAAAATCGATGGCGTGGATGTAATGGAATATCCAAAAGAGCAGCTGATAGAAAAAATCGGTGTCGTTCCACAGAAGGCAGTGCTGTTCTCCGGAACGATTGCGGATAATATCCGCTGGGGTAAGGAAGATGCAACGAACGAGGAGATCGAGGAAGCACTTTCGATTGCACAGGCGGAGGATTTTGTGCAGCAGAAGGACGGCGGTATCGGGTTTATGCTGAACCAGGGCGGTAAGAATCTGTCCGGTGGGCAGAAACAGAGACTGACGATTGCACGTGCGCTTGTGAAGAAGCCGGAAATCCTGATCCTTGATGACAGTTCTTCCGCTCTTGACTATGCAACAGATGCCGCACTCCGGAAAGCCATCAAGGAGAAGACGGATCACACGACCGTGTTCCTTGTATCGCAGCGTGCATCCTCAATCATGTATGCAGATAAGATCGTTGTTTTGGACGATGGTAAAATCGCAGGGATAGGCGATCACGATACGCTTATGAAGCATTGTCCGGTATACCAGGAGATCTATGCATCCCAGAACAAGGAGGTGAAGGCAGATGTCTAAGGATAAGAAAAAGAAGCTGCAGGGCTTTGATAAAGCTGTGTTAAAACGTGTACTGACACACATTAAGAAATACCGTATTCTGGTCATCCTTTCGTTTGTCTGTGCAATGATCACCGTTGCCTCAACCTTGTATGCACCGATTCTGACCGGTGATGCAATCGACTTGATCGTCGGAAAAGGTCTGGTTGACTTCGATGGAATCAAGGACATCATCTATACATTTTTGATGGTAACCGTTGTGACAGTGCTTTCACAGTGGTTTATGAATATTATTAACAACCATATCACATATTCCGTTGTGCGGGATATCCGTATCGAAGTATTTAATCATATGGAGGAGCTTCCGCTTTCCTATATTGATTCGCACAAGCATGGCGATATCGTGAGCCGTATCGTGTCGGATATCGACCAGTTTGCAGACGGACTTCTGATGGGATTTACACAGCTGTTCACCGGAATCGTAACGATTCTTGCAACGCTTGGATTTATGATAGCCGTAAATGTACCGATCGCGCTAGTTGTAATTGTATTGACGCCACTTTCCCTGTTTGTAGCATCGTTTATTGCGAAGCGTACCTATCATCTGTTCCACCGGCAGTCTGAGACGCGTGGAGATATCACATCGCTTGTTGACGAGATGATCGGGCAGCAGAAGATCGTGCAGGCATTTGGCTATGAGGACGATGCGTTAGACCGTTTTGGGGAGATCAACGATCGTCTGGAGAAAGACAGCATGTCAGCAACCTTTTATTCGTCCCTTGTCAATCCATGTACGAGATTTGTCAACAACCTTGTATATGCGGCAGTTGGTATCATCGGTGCGGTTTCCGTGATTTCGACCGGATTTACCGTTGGACAGCTTACCTGCTTCTTAAGCTACGCAAACCAGTATACGAAACCATTTAACGAGATATCGAATGTCATTACCGAGCTTCAGAATGCGATGGCATGTGCCGGACGTGTATTTGAGCTTTTAGATGAGACGCCGCAGGTACCGGAGAAGGAGCATGCCCATGTATTAACGGATACGAAGGGTGCAATCGAGATTAAGGACGTGAATTTCTCCTATGTAAAGGATAAGACGCTCATCACGAACCTGAATCTCTCTGTAAAGCCGGGTATGCGTGTGGCAATCGTTGGACCGACCGGATGCGGAAAGAGTACACTCATCAATCTTTTAATGCGGTTTTACGATGTGGATACCGGATCTATTTCGGTTGACGGTACAGATATCCGTGACATGACGAGAGACAGCCTGCGAGAAAACTATGGTATGGTATTGCAGGAAACATGGTTAAAGAGTGGTACGATTCGTGAGAATATCGCTTATGGAAAGCCGGATGCAACGGATGCGGAGATCATACAGGCAGCGAAGCTTGCGCATTCCGACAGCTTTATCCGTCGTCTGCCACAGGGCTATGATACAGTGATCGCTGAGGACGGTGGAAATCTGTCACAGGGACAAAAGCAGCTTCTGTGTATCACACGTGTGATGCTGTTATTGCCGCCGATGCTTATATTAGATGAGGCAACATCTTCCATTGATACACGTACGGAGATCCGGATCCAGAAGGCATTTAACCGTATGATGCAGGGCAGAACGAGCTTTATTGTTGCACACAGATTGTCAACAATCCGTGAGGCGGATGTAATCTTAGTTATGAAGGATGGAAATATCATCGAGAAGGGAAACCACGACCAGCTTATGGCACAGAATGGCTTCTACACGAATCTGTACAATTCACAGTTTGCACACTAAGCTTTTGCTTGACAAACCGCGGATTGCATGACATATTTGAAAAAGAAAAATGGAACGATCGCAGGAGGAACAAACAGGTATGAAGATTTTTAATACACTCACCAGACATAAGGATGAATTTCATCCGATCAACGAGGGCAAGGTAGGTATCTATGTCTGTGGACCAACCGTATATGACTATATTCACATCGGAAATGCAAGACCGATGATCGTATTTGATACATTGCGCAGATATTTTGAGTACAAGGGCTATGAAGTAAACTATGTGTCAAACTTTACCGATGTCGATGACAAGATCATCAAGCGCGCGAATGAAGAAGGTGTGGATGCGTCTGTGATTTCCGAGCGCTACATCGCAGAGTGCAAGAAGGATATGGCAGCGCTTCATGTAGAAGAAGCAACGACACATCCGCAGGCAACGAAGGAAATCCCGGACATGATCGCAATGGTAGAGACGCTGATTGAGAAGGGCTATGCATACGAAGTAAATGGAACCGTATATTTCCGCACGAGAAAGTTCTCTGATTATGGCAAGCTTTCTAAGAAGAATATTGACGATCTGCGTGCCGGAAACCGTGAGCTTCTTGTATCCGGTGAGGATGAGAAGGAAGATCCGCTTGATTTTGTACTCTGGAAGCCAAAGAAGGAAGGTGAGCCATCGTGGCCATCGCCATGGGGTGATGGAAGACCTGGCTGGCATCTGGAATGTTCGGTTATGTCGAAGAAA
>USFH01000020.1 GCA_900553925.1 uncultured Clostridium sp. | reverse complement strand
AAGTGCCGCAATCACGCCTACGACGAATAATCCGGTCAGGGCAATCATCCACCATCTGTCTGTCAGTTTTTTCTCCGGCTTATAATCTGCGAGCAGATCTGCATCCAGAAATACACTATTTTCCTGCAGGGAATCGAGGTGCTCATTAAGTTCCTCGTTATCCTCATATTTGACACCCTTGGATGTATCGATCAGACGACGCGCTTCTCTTTTCCGCCTTGCCGTCTCCATCGCAAATTCCTGATCATTTTCCTCGATCTGCTTGCGCACGGTCCGCAATGCTTCTTCGTCGCCCTCATATTGCCCGAGTTCTTCCTGCAGATCCACAATCTGTGCCTCTACTTCCGTCACATCCAGTGCATTTTTCTGCTCCCGCAACGCTGCAAGCGCCCGCCGCTTGTCCAGATTTGATGCTCCCGTTGTCGCAAGATTCGTTATGAATGCATTTAGTTCCTCTGCCTGATTCGCTGTTTCTTCCTGCTGTCTGATATAATAGGCATCACTGTATAACTTCTTATCTACTCCGGTCAATGTCGCATACAGACTATTCTTATGTGCCAGATTCCCGACACGTCCATTCTTCACATTCAATATCTGGGTTGTCATATTATGCTTACGAAAGCCTCGCTCAACCAGATACTCTTCGCCGTCTTTTTTCAGATATGCCTTGCCTGAAAATCCTCTTCCATCCATTGGTTTATGGTGCATCAGCGCATCTGCATCTGTCTCCGGAAATGTGCTGATTCCATATAGCATCGCATACTCAAAATCCGCAACGGTGCTTTTGCCTGCATTTCTCTTCCCATAGACAACATTCACGCCCGGCTTCAGATTCAGCTCACAATTATGAAATTTTCCAAAATCCTTTAATAATAATTTACTAAAATACATTGCTATCTGCTTCCGGCACCGGTCAGCGCCTCCATACAATAATGTAATGCTTTTTCCCGAATTTCTTTATCTCCGGCTGATGTCTCCTGTGAAAACTCCTGCACGATTTTTCCTAACAGATTGCCCTCATTTGCAAGTGCAAGCTCTGCCATATCATAGTCACATTCTGTCTTATCTATCACTTCATTAATACAGTAACGACGTGTCAGTTCGCTCAGGTTGATCTCCATATTCTGCGCAACCCGGCCACGCAGCAAAATCCGGTAGATATTGTCTGCCCCTGTTTCCTGCATCTTGCTTTCCACCAGATTGCAGATATCGCCATTCGTAAATGTTGTATTAAGGTCAAGTGCCAGATTCACATATCTGCGGCAGGAGAATGGTACAAATGTGATGGTTGTTTCACCCGATGTTTCTACCTGCCCCAGAATATATCCATGCTTCCCTGTTTCTGTGTAATCAAGAGGTTCCAGTGTACCTGCAAAAGCCATATGGTTTTTCAGAATATGTGCAGGCTTGTGCATGTGCCCAAGTGCCACATACTGGAATCCAAGCTGTGCCACATGCTCCTTGGAAAACGGCATATGTTCCATATCCCCGCCATGTCCAAGCAGGATATTATAGGCATCCTGTCTGCCCGGACGCATACGCTCCAGAATCCGTCCCGTGTAAGTCGCATGTCCATAGCTGTATCCTGTCACACAGACGTTCAGATCTTCAAAATACGCGCTTGCCGCCTGATCCCGCGGCATAACGACCGTATTGCTCTCAAATGTATAAGTCTCCCATGCGGATCCCGGATCGATATAATCCTGATCTCCGGTGACGATAACTGTTTTAGTAGCCGGAATCTTCCGGAGCTGAAAATCCAATGCTTTCAGATCCTGTTCCGTCGGTTTCGTATGGAACAGATCTCCGGCAATCAGTAATAATTCAATTTTCTGTTCTTCGCAGACACCGATTACGCGATGAAATGTGTCGTAAATTTCCTTCGCCCGGTCATCACTCCAGATTCTTCCCCGATCCGGCTGTGCGCCCAGATTCACGTCTGCTATATGTATGAATTTCATAATTGTCCATTGCCTCCATGCAGGCTCTCATGCTCCTGCACCAGCTCCTGATATAAGTCAAGCACATTCCAATGAATGTTATGTTCTGTCACAACTGCCCGATAATCGATCTGCGGCATACCATCTTCCTTACACGCCGCCAGAAACCGATTCAACAACCCGTCCGAAAACTCCGAGAACAGTATCATTGGATCCGGCAGATCTTTTCCTTCGTACCAATCTCCGGTCTGTTCAAATCCCGGCAATCCGGCATGACAGCCAATCGGCTGTAGAAAACGTTTCCGCGCAATCTTCTTGCAGGAATACCCAAGGCGCATGCCAAGTGCTTCTAACTGCCTGTGCTGTTCCGCCGGAACACTGTATAAAAGTATCGTTGGCATCGCATCCGCCTCCATTCCCACGCTACATACTTCTACACATTTTATCGCATTGATACATTGAAATCAAGTATTTCCAGAAATTCACGAGAGTTTCACAAAGGAAAGGACTGTCCACCCTTTCCGCGAACAGCCCTTCTTAATTCGATCCATCACCCATGGATTTCCCTTTATTCATTTAACTCATGAATGTTCTTCGAAAGTTTCCGCAACGAGTCCACAATCTGGGAACTCGCCTGGCTCATACCATCTGCCAGCTTCTGTACTTCCGATGCAACCACTGTAAAACCACGTCCGGCTTCCCCTGCACGAGCTGCTTCTATCGCAGCATTTAAGGCAAGGATTCTCTGACGACCGCTGAAGTCCTCGATCTTCCGTGTCTTCTCGCTTGCGTCATCAATATATTCTACACACTCCCGAATGCCCGTCTGCAATTTATCCAGCAGCTGCTTATTCACCGCGGAAGTATAAGATGCGCGCACAAACATATTGATTACATCGCCAAGCAGCGTCGCTGCCGCTTCTATTTCTTCCCTTGTCTTAACATTCACCTTGTGCAATGCCCGGACATAGGCCTCTGCATCGATACCAAGTTCTCCCGCCGTCTTCCGGAATGCATCGTCATCCGGATGTTCCGGCAGCACCTGTCCGCCAATCACACTTCCCAGCACCGTTCCGTCATCCAGCGTAATCGGTATTCCGAAGTCCACCAGTCCTGCATGGCAGGAATATACGCCCTTTCCTTCCCGGTCACACTTCTCACACCGTCTACGTCCTTCTGCACTTCCACGAGTCAGGTCAATACAAAACTCTGTAAAGTTGTAACACTCACTGATGTACTTTCCATCGGCCCCGACAGCCACGGTTGCAAGCCCGGTACTTGTTGCCCAGTTCTTCATGATATCTTCAAATTTCTTCATGTCACAGAAATCTTCAATACGGATCATATATTTTCCACCCCTTCTCTCATGGCTTCGCCATTTTCGTAATAATATATAAATCAGTATATCATTTTTGGTGGTTTTTTACAATCTTAATTAACGTTCCATGTGTGCATATTTTTCTTTCGTCGCAAGTCCGCCCCGGATATGGCGCTCGGACTTGTTGACATCTAACACCTTCCTTGCCTCGTGTGCAAGACGCAGGTTGATCTGCTCTAGGCGTTCTGTGACATCTTTATGTACGGTTGACTTCGAAATACCGAACTTCCGCGCAGCCTGTCTGACCGTTGCCCCTTCCTCAATGATGTATTCACCGATTTCAAGTGCCCGTTCTTCAATGTAATCTCTCAACTATACAAACCTCTGTTTGACTGTTTGTACAGTGTATGAAGATGGCTGAAATTATATGATATAGAGAACTCTTAATTTAATCTTTCTTTATATCCGGAATGGCGTGATTGTTGTATTCCAATCATCTTACAGTAACTTCTCTATCTTCTTCATCAGTGCAGCAATATTGATTGTCAACTGACCATCGTATAATCCAACCGGCACATCCGCATCAATCCCATAGATTACAGGAAAGACTTCTTTGTTGAATTCGTATACCATAATGCGCTTCTGGTACGGATCCACAATCCAGTATTCCTTCACACCGGCATCCATGTATTTGGAAAGCTTCTTTCCATAGTCGCGAAGCCGGGTGGATTTCGAGATTACTTCCAGCACAAAATCCGGCGCACCATAGATGCAGCGCACCTTCATCCGGTCAATGTCACACAAAATAACGACATCCGGTTGCAGCATCGTCTTGTCATCGCAGTCAAGCTGTACGTCAACCGGAGAAATAAAAGGCACACACGGTCCATCATGCTCCAGAATAAAATTCGACACCTGACGATAAACCTCTCCCGCAATCAACTGGTGTATCGTAGACGGTGCCGCCATATCATAGATACAACCATCAATCAACTCTACCCTGCGGTCTTCCGGCAACGCATAATAATCATCCAGCGTGTACTGCCCCTGTACCTTCGCCGCATACGCCGTACCGGAATCCTCAACCATATCCGCATACAGGTAATCCCGGTCACTGTTTTCGAATATACGCGCCAATGCCTCAAGCGTATCATAGCGCGGTGATTTCGTCTCGCCCGTAAAAATCTTCTGCACGGTTCCAAGCGGAACCCCCGACATCTGCGACATCATGTTGTACGTGTATCCATGTTCCCGCTTCTTTTCTTTCATCTCTTCAATCGTCATATGCATCGCTCCTTTGGAAAAATACTTTCATTATCGATACCTTTATATTTAGCATAGTACTCTTCTATGTATAAGTCAACCGTTTTTTACCCGTATTATATCCAATTATTTGGTTTTTATTATCTTGCATCATTCCGTAAAATACCCGTTTTATCCAGTTAAGAACTCATTTCTAATAATAAAAAATTGCAACTAATATTTGACATTTTTTCTACAATAGTGATAGTTTAATAATTAATAAATGGACATACTACAGAAAAATGGTGAAAAATATGAATGAGAACATAAAATCTGCCAATCCGCTTGGCACACAAAAAGAATCAAAATTACTTGTCAAATTCGCAATCCCATGCATCATTTCGATGCTGGTAACTGCACTTTATAACATTGTCGACCAGATTTTTATCGGGCAGGGTATCGGAATCAACGGGAATGCAGCAACCAACATTACATTTCCACTCTCGACGACATGCACTGCAATTTCCCTGTTGCTCGGAATCGGAAGTGCTACCAATGTCTCCCTGAAGCTTGGCGCAAAAGAAGACGAAGAAGCTGCCAATTACGCAGGTTGCGGTATCTGCCTGATGACAATCTTCGGGCTTATCTTATTCGTATTTACCTCCATCCTGCTTACACCAATGCTCAAATTCTTCGGTGCAACAGCGGAAGTTCTTCCCTATGCACAGGGATATACGCGTATCGTTGCGATCGGATTCCCATTTCTGATTGCCAACACCGGTATGAGTAAGCTGATTCTTGCCGACGGTAGCCCGCGTTATTCGATGATTTCCATGCTGATCGGTGCCATCGTAAATACGATTCTTGATCCAATCTTCATCTTTACATTGGATATGGGAATGCGCGGTGCCGCACTTGCAACGATTCTCGGACAGATTGTATCTTTCAGCATCAGTTTGCGATACATGTTTCATTTCAAGACTATCCGGTTACGCAGACGGTGTTTCCGCATCCGGGGAACTTATTTTGCAAACATCATGCGTTTTGGTGCCAGTGCATGCTTCAACCAGATTGCTATGACCGTCGTACAGATCGTGATGAACAACGTTCTGTCACATTACGGTGCATCATCCGTCTACGGAAGTAATATCCCGCTTGCCTGTGCCGGTATCATCACGAAGGTTAACATGATCTTCATGTCCTTTGTCATCGGTATCTCACAGGGCATCCAGCCGGTCATCGGATTTAATTACGGTGCAAAGAAATACAACCGCGTGAAGAAAACATATCTTCTGGCACTCGCTACCGCTACCTTCCTGTCGCTGATTGCATTTGCATGCTTCCAGCTTTTCCCAAGACAGATCATCCGTGTCTTCGGAGAAGGAAGCGAACTTTACTATCAGTTTTCCGAACGGTATTTCCGGATTTATATGTTCTTCACTTTGATTAACGGCATCCAGCCTGTAACTGCGAATTTCTTCAATTCTATCGGTAAATCGCAGCTTGGTATCTTCATGTCGCTGACGAGACAGATTCTCTTCCTGCTGCCGCTCATCGTGATCTTCCCGATCTTCATGGGAATCGACGGTGTCATGTATGCAGGTCCGATTGCAGATATTGCGGCTGCTGTGGTCTGTGGTGTATTTACGATCAAGGAATTACGCGAGCTATCACGGCTGAATTCGCAACATCAAAATGTATAAGAATCGGTTGTCGCTCCGCATTACCAAACATATATTTATTCCATATTAAACAAGCCGTGCACAAGGTATTTCTACAACCTATGCACGGCTTGTTTTTATAAGACAAAGGGACGATTCTCATGACAAAAGGAACGTCCCTGTTTTCTATTTTGTGATACGGTCGATCTTCTCGCGTTCTTCCTGCGTAAATGTCATATTCGCGAGCATGCCGATGTTATCTAAGATCTGGGATGATCTGGATGCGCCGATCAGAACACTTGTGATATCATTATCACGCAGAATCCATGCAAGTGCCATCTCTGCCAATGTCTGACCACGGTTTTCTGCAATCACATTCAGCGCACGAACCTTTGCAATCGTCTCCTCATTGATGGCTGTCTCCTGCAGGAATCTGCCATCGGTACGGATACGGCTATCCTCCGGAATACCATTTAAGTAACGATTTGTAAGTAAGCCCTGTGCCAACGGACAGAATGTGATGATACCGATGCCGTTTGCGGCTGCGTAATCTTTCAGTCCATCCTCTTCCATCTCACGGTCAAACATATTGTACCGTCTCTGGTTGATAATAAATGGTGTTTTCATCTCCTTGAAAAGCTTCGCAATCTCGATTGTCTGCTCTTTATTGTAATTGGAGATTCCGACATACAATGCCTTTCCACTTCGTACAATGCCATCCAAAGCGCAGGCAGTCTCTTCGAGCGGGGTATTCGGATCCGGTCTGTGGTGATAGAAGATATCCACATAGTCAAGTCCCATCCGCTTCAGGCTCTGATCGAGACTTGCCACCAGATATTTCTTGCTGCCCCAATCTCCGTAAGGACCCGGCCACATCGTATATCCGGCCTTCGTAGAGATAATCATCTCGTCCCGGTATGGACGCAGACTCTTATCTAAGATCTTGCCAAAATTCTCCTCAGCAGCGCCATCATATGGACCATAATTATTCGCCAGATCGAAATGTGTAATACCGTTATCAAAAGCTGTCTCGCACATATCCATCATCGTATCGAAATTTCCATTCGAACCAAAGTTGTGCCAAAGTCCAAGTGATACCGCCGGAAGCTTTAAGCCACTTGCACCACAGTAATTGTACTTCATATTGTCATATCTTGTTTCTTTTGCAATATACATGTTGTACCCTCCTTATACTCCGCAAACTGCCTTTTTATCTCTGATGGAAGCAATATACACAATGTGCAGTTTGCTCATCTATAATGGTTATTATAAACAAAAGGAAAATCGAAAAGAATATAATTTCTTACGATTTTCCTTTAAAATTTTACCCTGAACGAATTCTTGGAGTATTCTTACAGCCTCAACTTTTACTTCTTCAAATATTTCTTCAGATACTGCCCCGTATAACTCTTCTTGCACTTTGCAATCTCTTCCGGTGTTCCGGTTGCAACCACCGTTCCACCGCCTTCGCCGCCTTCCGGACCGATATCGATGATATAATCGGCGGTTTTGATGACATCTAAGTTGTGCTCGATGACTACGACTGTATTTCCACCCTCACACAACCGACGTAGGATATCGACCAAACGGTGTACATCCGCAAAATGAAGTCCCGTTGTCGGCTCATCTAAGACATAAATTGTCCTGCCTGTGCTGCGGCGGGAAAGCTCTGTCGCAAGCTTAATTCGCTGTGCTTCTCCACCGGATAATGTCGTAGATGGCTGTCCAAGTTTGATATAGCCAAGTCCAACCTCCTGTAACGTCGAAATCTTGCGCAGGACAGATGGCACATGCGCAAAGAACTCACACGCTTCATCGACTGTCATATCAAGTACATCGTAGATGCTCTTGCCCTTGTATTTGACTTCCAATGTCTCCCGGTTATACCGCTTTCCATGACAGACCTCACATGGTACATATACATCTGCTAAGAAATGCATCTCAATCTTGATGATACCATCCCCACGGCACGCCTCACATCGGCCACCAGCAACGTTGAAGGAGAATCGTCCTTTTGTGTAGCCCATTGCCTTTGCATCCTTTGTATTCGCAAACAAGTCACGGATCAGATCAAAGACACCTGTGTAAGTTGCCGGGTTGGAACGTGGGCTTCTGCCAATCGGAGACTGGTCGATGTTGATAATCTTATCCAACTGGTCCAGTCCTGTGATATCGTCATGTTTACCCGGTTTTACCTTCGCCCGGTTCAGAGTTCTCGCCAGATGCTTA
Source organism: uncultured Clostridium sp. (assembly GCA_900553925.1). Taxonomy (GTDB): domain Bacteria; phylum Bacillota; class Clostridia; order Lachnospirales; family Lachnospiraceae; genus Coprococcus_C. Next base: position 11,566 of record USFH01000020.1, on the reverse strand, counting down.
TACAAGATCTCATTGACAAGCGAACTTTTTCCGGAACCGGATACACCTGTCACACAGGTCATTACGCCAAGTGGGAACTTCACATCAATATTCTTCAAATTGTTCTGTCTGGCACCAAGTACCTCGATATATCCGGTTGGTGTTCTCCGCTCCGCCGGCACCGGAATCTTGATTCTGCCACTTAAGTAGGCTCCCGTGATAGATTCTGGACACTGCATAATCTCCTCTGCAGTTCCCTGTGCCACGACTTCACCACCATTTGCACCTGCGCCCGGTCCGATATCAATGACATGATCCGCTGCAAGCATCGTATCCTCATCATGTTCCACGACTAGCAGGGTATTCCCCAGGTCTCGCAGGCGTTTCAGTGCTGCAATCAGCTTATCATTGTCACGCTGATGCAGTCCGATACTCGGCTCATCCAGAATGTACGCCACACCAACCAGGCCGGAACCAATCTGCGTCGCCAGACGGATACGCTGCGCTTCTCCACCGGACAAGGTTCCGGTTGCACGCGACAGTGTCAGATAATCCAGGCCAACATTGATCATAAATCCAAGTCTTGCCTGAATCTCCTTTAACACCTGCGCACCGATCATCTTCTGACGATCGGTAAGCTCTAACTTCGAGATAAAATCATGCAGGGCTACCACAGACAGATCTGTGACATCCGCAATGTTCTTTCCACCGATCGTAACTGCCAGAGACTCCGGTTTTAATCTCTTACCGTGGCAGACCTCACACGGTGTCACAGTCATGTATGTCTCATAATCCTGCTTGATCGATTCCGCAGTTGTCTCTCTGTACCGCCGCTGCAGATTCCGAAGCAGTCCTTCGTAGTTCGCATAGAAAGCATCTTTCCCATTATAAGCACTCTTATAGTGCACATATATTTTCTCGCCCTCAGTTCCGTACAGGATTACATGCTTTGCCTCTTCCGGCAGATCCTTAAATGGTACATCCAACGAGAATTTGTATTCCTCCGCAAGCGCTTCGAGACATGCATGGGCGTAACTCTTCTTATCTCCACTGGACTGCCAGCCCGGTACGGCGATTGCCCCTTGATTCAAAGTCAGACTGTCATCCGGGATAATCAGGTCAATATCAAATTCCGTCTTAAACCCAAGTCCGGTACAGCAAGGGCATGCGCCAAACGGATTGTTGAATGAGAAGCTTCGCGGTTCGATCTCCTCGATGCTGATGCCACAATCCGGGCAGGAGAAGCTATCGGAAAATAACATCGCTTCTCCGCCGATCACATCAACCTTCACCAGACCTTCTGCCAGCTTCAGGACAGTTTCGATGGAATCGGTCAGACGGCTTTCAATGCCCTCTTTGACTGCAAGCCGGTCCACAACGATATCGATATTATGCTTCTTGTTCTTATCCAGTTTGATTTCTTCTGACAGATCATACATACTATCATCCACGATCACGCGCACATAACCGCTTTTCTTTGCCTGTTGCAGCAGCTTGGCATGCTCGCCCTTCCGTCCGCGCACAACAGGCGCGAGCAACTGGAATTTCGTACCCGCAGGCAGCTCCATAATCTCATCGACCATCTGATCGACTGTCTGTCTGGCAATCTCTTTGCCACATTTCGGACAATGCGGGATACCGATACGCGCATACAGCAGACGCAGATAATCGTAAATCTCCGTCACCGTTCCAACCGTGGAACGCGGGTTCCGGTTCGTTGATTTCTGATCAATGGAAATGGACGGAGAAAGACCTTCGATCGAGTCAATATCCGGCTTGTCCGCAAGTCCTAAGAACTGCCGTGCATAGGACGACAGAGACTCCATATATTTCCGCTGTCCTTCCGCATAGATCGTATCAAAAGCAAGAGAGGACTTACCGGAACCGGAAAGTCCTGTCAATACTACAAACTGATCACGCGGAATCTTGATGTCAATGTTCTTTAAATTATGCTCTCTTGCACCTTTGATGGTGATATACTTATGTTCACTCATGACGTCTGTTTCCGCTTACTCCTTTGTCTAACTAAATTTCTTAACCTTATCCATATACTTGTCTGTATATTTCTTCACGTTATCTTTCACCATGTCCTCTAAATCTGACATGCTGATCTTCTCCTTCTTGTCAAGGACAAAAAGTGCACACACCGCACCTGCAAGGAAGATTGTGATCGTTCCAAGCATGCACATCTTCTTTCTTCTCTTCTTTTTCTTCATCTGCTGTACAAATTTTTCTTCCTCTTCTAAGCAGATTGCATCCTCCTCATCTAAGATTTCCGCAACCTCTTCCATCGCAATTCCTTTTCTTCTTGAGATCTCCTCAATCAATTCATCTCTTTCCATCGCAAGCTCCTCCTTATTCATTTTATTATTCAACAATTACAAAGCATTTTTCTATCTTACACATATCCTATCACTTTGTAATTGCTTAATTTTGCTTACATAAAGTTTCAACAATCACACAATGCGAAGCCTTCCTTATAGTTCCGTTGTTGTACATAATTATCATTTCTTTCGCAGACCGTTGAAGCACGCTGGTACTTAATGAGCGGCATCCCATGTCGCGAATTTAGTATCCACTGCGTGCTGAACCGAGCGAGAGCGCGTCTGCGTAGAAACTGATAATTATGTACAACTTCAATATACTATATTTGGCTTCGCCTCATCCATAGTATAACTAAAATAATTGTAAACTAATCATCATAATCCCGCAAGGCAATCTTTAATTCTTTCAACTCATCACGAAGCACGGCTGCCTCCTCGAAGTTAAGCTCCATCGCTGCCTTGTTCATCTTCTTCGTCAGACGTGCGATCTCGGCGTTCAGTTCCTTCTTCGTCATAGATTCCGGATCTTTCTCGCGTTCCTTCTTCGTAGTCACGCTCTCACCGGTATCCAGACTGATCAGATCACGGATATCCTTCTTGATACTCTGCGGCGTAATGCCATGTTCCTTGTTATAAGCGTCCTGAATCTTCCGCCTGCGGTTCGTCTCGTCGATTGCATGCCGCATCGAATCCGTGATCGTATCGGCATACATGATCACATGTCCATCCACATTACGCGCAGCCCGTCCAATCGTCTGTACAAGTGAAGTCTCCGAACGAAGAAAACCTTCTTTATCCGCATCCAGGATTGCAACCAGTGTGATCTCCGGAATATCAAGTCCCTCACGGAGCAGGTTGATTCCGACCAGCACATCGAAAACACCCATTCGAAGATCACGTACAATCTCCAATCGTTCCAGTGTATCAATATCGGAATGCAGATATTTGACCTTGATATCAAGCTGCTTCATATAATCCGTCAGATCCTCTGCCATGCGCTTCGTCAGCGTCGTAACTAATATCTTATTGCCCTTTGCAACCTCTTTGTTGACCTCTGATACGAGATCATCCACCTGTCCTTCGATCGGACGTACTTCTACCTCCGGGTCTAACAGTCCGGTCGGGCGGATAATCTGCTCGACGCGGTTCTCCTCATGTTCCTTCTCATAATCCGACGGCGTTGCCGATACATATAAGATCTTGTCGATCTTGGATTCAAACTCCTGAAAATTCAACGGTCGGTTATCAAGTGCCGACGGCAGGCGGAATCCATAATCAACCAACGTTGTCTTCCGGGACCGGTCTCCCGCATACATGCCCCGCACCTGTGGCAATGTAATATGTGACTCATCCACGATGATCAGATAATCGCCATCAAAGAAATTCAGCAGTGTGTTCGGCGTAGCGCCCGGCTTCATGCCAGCCAGTATCCGCGAATAATTCTCGATACCGGAGCAAAATCCTGTCTCCTGCAGCATCTCCATATCGAACTCTGTCCGTTCGCGGATACGCTGTGCTTCTAACAACTTGTCATTCTCCTTGAAATATGCTACCTGCTGTTTTAATTCCTCTTCAATCTCCACGATTGCATGCTTCATCTTCTCCGGCGCAACAACATAGTGCGATGCCGGGAAGATACAGGCGAAGGAAAGCGCACGCTTAATCTCACCGGTCAATGGATCGAACTCCACAATCCGGTCAATCTCATCACCGAAAAACTCAATCCGTATTCCGTCTTCGAACGTTGATACCGGAAGGATATCTACGATATCGCCCTTCACGCGGAAAGTTCCCCGCGCAAAATCCATCTCATTCCGCGTGTACTGAATGTCGATCAACTGCCGGATCAGTTCATCCCGGTCCTTCTCCATACCAGGGCGGAGCGAAAGCATCATGTTCTTATATTCTTCCGGATCACCCAGACCATAAATACACGATACCGAAGATACAACCACGACATCTTTCCGCTCGATCAGGGCAGATGTCGCACTATGCCGCATCTTATCGATCTCATCATTAATAGCCGAATCCTTTGCAATATACGTGTCCGTCGATGGCACATATGCCTCCGGCTGATAATAATCATAATACGATACAAAATACTCCACTGCATTATGCGGGAAGAACGCCTTAAACTCACTGTAAAGCTGTGCCGCCAGAGTCTTATTGTGCGATATGATGATCGTCGGTTTATTTAATTTGGCGATGACATTCGCCATCGTAAATGTCTTTCCGGAACCTGTGACACCAAGCAGTGTCTGGCATTTCTTTCCTTCCTGAAATCCCTTCACCAGTCCTTCAATCGCCTCCGGCTGATCTCCGGTCGGTGCATATTCCGATACCAATTCAAAATGATCCATGATAGATTCTCTCCTTTTGCTGTGCTTGAATCATTTTTGTACATATCCCAGCCTTAGCTCCTGATATGTTTATCCTGACTGTTCATAATACATATCATTCTACCACATCTTTTTTTATTTGTATAGAACAAATGTTCTTTTTCGATAAAATGCACTTCGAACTCCATACCATTGATTCCCAAACACACATAAAAATAACGGAAATGCCCTGCACTCCCGTTATCCTCTGCTTTTTCATTTCTTTTTATTCATTACACTTCGTAATCCATACACATACGCACGTCTGTATATGGACGCACATACGTATTTGCGACTTCTACATGAGCCGGATGCTTCTGGTATCCCTTCAGCATTTCCTCATTCTCCAATGTCGTATCCAGCATTACCTCCGCATTCGAAGACGCAAGCGGATTCGTTCTTACATGTACTTCCAGAAGTCCCGGTACCTTTCCGGCAAGCCCTTCCAGATGCTCCTTCATATTGGCAAGAATCTCTGCCTTCTTGTCCGCGTCTGTCTCCTTCAATGTCCACAAAATAATATGTTTAACCATTCCAAGCCTCCTATATTCCTGTTTTTCTTTAGGAATACCACAGCCTGCTCTGCATGTCAACTAATTTTGTCCTGATGATCCGTATTCCGGAACCCGCAGATTCCTTCAATCACCTTAAGCAGATACTCCATCTCTTCGGCTGTAAAATTCCGCGTCATATACTCAATCCGGGTCTGATTGTTATTTTCTCCGGTTCCCTCCAGAAGATAATCTGACTGTACCTGCAATGCCATACATATCTTATGCAATGTCACGCAGGACAATCCCTTCCTTCCCTTCTCAATCTCGTACAAAAATTTCGTTGAGATATCGGATAGCTCCGCCAGACGTTCCCTCGACATATGTTGTTCTTCCCGCACTTTCCGCAGACGTTCACCGACCTGCTTATAAAAAATGCTCTCCTGCATACACACACCTCTTCTATGTTTCATCCTTTGTATCTGTGTCAACGGGTGTGCATCTTTGCCTGTTTCTTCTCTCTTTCACAACCAGATAACCTAAAACGGCAATCATCAATATTACAATTCCAGCACATACCAACGCAAGTCCAAGCACCAGCACCGCAACATTCCCCCTGACACATCTTTTTCCATATTTTTACATATTTTCGCAAGTCATGAAACGGTCTATGGTTCCTTCTTTTTATGTTCTATCGGTAATGTGCGGAAATCCCATAAAAAAATACCCCGCTCCACTTCCCGGAGCAGGGCATCCTTCCACTTTTTTACTTCCTATGATTCCTCTTTGTATCGCAATACAACAGCTGAAATCGGCGATACCTTAATCTTCAGTTTATTATTTGCCACGGTATATTCAGATTCTTCCATGCTATACCCACTCTCCGTCGTCGTAATGCAGGTCTTCATAACCGCACCATCCCGGATGCCAAGTCTGCGGACATGCAGATTCAACTCCTGAGTTTCGTAGTCATTGTTCAAGATCACAACGACCGCTTCCCCCGGAAGAAACCGTCCATAGCTTACAACCTTATAAGTTCCATGCAGGAACATCACAGATCCCTTCATCAGAGCCTCACTGCTCTTGTGTACCCGGATAATATCGCGGTGAAACTGAATCAGGTCCTGATCCTCTCTGCCCCATGGATATCCACGACGGTTATCCGGATCTGTCCAGCCGCACAGTCCTGCCTCATCACCGTAATAAATCGTCGGTGCCCCCGGCCATGTCATCTGAAATACGACCGCTTCCCGGAACACTCCCTTGTTAATATTTTCTTCCGCCGCTTCCGGCCCCATCGTGTGAATTCGTCCGACACGACGGTTTGTACGCGTCAGAAAACGGGAATGATCATGATTCGACAGCTCATTCATCGCAATCTCTAATGAATTCTGATTGAACCTCGACATATGATGACGCAAAGCACCGGTAAATGCATCCGGATTTCCAAGCAGATCTCCGCGGAATTCATCACTATGTTTCTCCACGCCGGTCAAAAACCATGTAATCGGCTCCATGAATGCATCATAGTTCATAACAGTATCCCACTGATCGCCCAAAAGCCACGCCTTCGGATCCCCATAATGCTCCGCCAGAATCAATGCTTCCGGATTCGCTTTCTTGACTCTTGTACGGAAATCACGCCAGAAACGATGATTGAACTCTTCCGTGTATCCAAGATCGGCAGCGACATCCAGACGCCACCCATCCACGTTGTACGGTGGAGAAACCCATTTCTCACCGATACGCATAATATATTCGTATAATTTCTCTGATTCTTCGTAATTTAATTTCGGGAGGGTATCGTGTCCCCACCAGCCGTTGTATGTGCCATTGTAAGGCCACTGCCAAGGATCCTGGAACTTGAAGAAGCTTCTGTATGGACTCTCATAGTCCACATACGCGCCCTTCTCATAGCCTTCCTGATTCTCATAGATACATTCACGATCCAGCCACTTATTGAACGAACCGCAATGATTAAATACACCATCCAGAATGACACGCATTCCTCTTTTATGAATCTCTTCTACAAGCTTCGCAAACAGCTCATTACTTGCCTCCAAATTCTCTTTGTCTGTCACGCGGGTAATGTATCTGCTCGCCTGCCGGTTATCCTTGCAGCCTTCTGGCAGACATTCCCCGGTATCCTTCACAATCTTTCCAAAATGCGGATCCACATAATCATAATCCTGAATATCATACTTGTGATTGGATGGAGAAACAAAAATCGGATTCAGATAAATGACATCTACGCCTAATCCCTGCAGATAATCAAGCTTATCCATCACGCCCTGCAGATCTCCGCCATAGAAACTGCGCACATCCATATTATCCGGATATTTGAACCAGTCTGTTACACGGCGTGTATGTTCCCCGATATAACAATACTCATTATCAAGCACATCATTGGAAGTATCACCATTATAGAAACGATCCACAAAGATCTGATAGAACACTGCCCCTCTTGCCCACTTTGGAACAGAAAATCCCGGTGCAATCTGGAAATTATAATCGGAATTCAGATCCTTCTGTGTCCCAAGCTTGTTATAATAGCAGACAACATTTCCGGCAAGTATCATATAATAATAATCAATATCCGAGGTTACTTCCGATATTGTATATGAATAATAATCAAACAATCCATCCCGGCTTTCCACCTGCATAAGGCATCGTTCCCCGTTATAGATCAGATATACGGCATCCACATTATTTTGTCCCGTACGAAAACGAAGCGTCACAGAATCTCCTACCTTCAGTTCGGCCGGATGCCGGTAGCTATCCGTTCCATCCGCAAACAACGCACCAAAATTCAATGCCGTCTTCGTGTTATACACATACTGCATAACCTTGAGAGCTTGTCTCTGATTCTCCACCATCAAGAGTGTCCTCCCCTAATTCTTTTTTGACAACTATCTATTATTTTAATACAGGTAAACATTTTTCACAATAAAAAATTGAAAATAAACAGGGAAAAGGACAGCCAACGATCGGCTGTCCTTTTCGGAGAAGGTATTTTGTTACTTTGGGGTGTAGCAAAAAACTATATAATGTATTGGGGGGTTACAAGTATTATTATACATATAATCGTTAAAAAGTCTGCCCAAACATTTATTTTTTTTTATTACTTTTTTGTGCATTTTCCCTCGAACGCAATCGTTTCAAATCGATTTTTGCGCCTTTTTTGTGCACTATGCACAATTTGATATTCTCCATCGCAACATTTTTCACAATCGCTTACAGATTCAATCCGGTTGTATCCAAACCTTCCGGATAAACGGTTGACGGATCTTCTTCAAAAAGCGCCTCGAATTCTGCACGATTGATGCGTTCTTTCTCCAGCAATGCAGCTGCGCACTTATGAAGTACCGATATATGCGACTCAATAATCTGTTTTGCTTCCAGATAACATTCGTCCATAATCCGGCGGACTTCCTTATCAATCATCGCCGCAACCTTCTCGCTGTAATTTCTGGCATGTCCGAGATCTCTGCCGAGGAATACCTCTTCCTCACTGTTGACCTCATAATTGATCAGTCCGACCTTCTCTGACATACCATATTTGACTACCATTGCCTGCGCTGTCTGCGTTGCCTGTTTGATATCCGCAGAAGCACCGGTTGTAATATCTCCAAAGATCAGTTCCTCTGCGATACGGCCTCCAAAGCTTACCATGATATCCTGCAGCATATGCTTCTTCGTCATAAATACATTATCATTCTCAGGAAGCGGCATCGTGTAACCACCTGCGCCACGTCCGTTTGGAATAATCGAAACAAGATGTACCGGTCCTACCTCACTCAGCAAATGGAATAAAATCGCATGGCCACTCTCATGATAAGCTGTAATCCGGCGTTCTTTCTCCGGTACGAGACGGCTCTTCTTCTCTCCGCCAATTCCAATCTTGACAAAGCACTTATCCACGTCTTCCTTCTTAATAAACTGACGATTCTGCTTCGCTGCGCAGATGGCAGCCTCGTTCATCAGATTCTCCAGATCTGCACCTGCAAATCCAGCTGTCGTTCTGGCAATCTCATGCAAATCAACATCGTCAGACAGCGGCTTATTCCGGACATGGACACGCAGAATCTCCTCACGTCCCTTAACATCCGGTCTGCCAACCATAACCTTACGGTCAAAACGTCCCGGTCTTAAAATAGCGGGATCGAGAATATCTACACGGTTTGTTGCTGCCAGCACGATAATACCTTCGTTCGTGCCGAAGCCATCCATCTCGACAAGCATCTGATTCAATGTCTGCTCCCGTTCGTCATGACCGCCGCCAAGACCTGAGCCACGTTTTCTGGCAACCGCATCAATCTCATCGATGAACACAATACATGGTGCATTCTTCTTTGCATCCTCAAACAGATCACGCACACGGCTCGCACCGACACCGACGAACATCTCTACAAACTCCGAACCGGACAGCGAAAAGAACGGAACATTCGCCTCGCCGGCAACTGCCTTCGCAAGCAGCGTCTTACCGGTTCCCGGAGGTCCTACAAGCAGGGCACCCTTCGGCAGCTTCGCACCGATCTTTAAGTATCGGTCCGGCTGATCTAAGAAATCTACCATCTCACAGAGGGATTCCTTTGCCTCCTCCTGACCTGCAACATCCGCGAATGTCACGCCGGTTTTCTTCTCCACATACATCTTCGCATTACTTTTTCCGATGCCACCGGATTTGGACATATTCCGCATCAGTAACGACATCAGCAGATAGAAGGCTCCGATCATTACCACATACGAAAGAATTGTAGAAACGACTGCATTCTTCCCTTCATCTACTTCCTCGAACTGTACGCCTGCCTTCTGCAGACGATCCACGATCTTATAATCGCTGATACGGATCACATAATACGTCTTATCCATCTCCGCGCCCGTCTCCTTCGAGATCGGCGTGAAGCTGATCCGGTCATTGTAGAGCTTCACATCGGTAACTAATTTATCATCAAGCATCTGCAGAAACGTGTCATACGTGATCTTCTCCTGTTTGGACTGCTGTATCGCCGTAATTCCCTGCCAGATCATAAATGTCAATAAAATAGATACGATCCATATCACCACCGTCTTCGATGGTTTTTTCTTGTTATTGTTATTATTGGAATTCCGGTTATCCGAATTGTTATTCGAACCGGAATTTTTCTGTTGATTTTCCATTAATCTGTCTGTTCTCCGTTTATTTTATAATAATCACAGCTCATATATCTTAAGCGCATGATAGAAATAGCAAAACCGGAAGCCATGTGTCAAGGGAACGGATTCCCTCTCACGCAGCCCCCGGTTTCGCATTTGATTTTATTTATTATACGGTTTCAAATCGTTCTTTATGCGTTTTATGCATACAATGGATACTTGTCTGTAATGCTCTTTACAAGTGCCATTGCCTTGTCATTATCCTTATCGATAACAGCAGCCTTGATTGCATCTGCGATCACAATCATATCGTCTTCCTTTGCTCCACGTGTTGTGATAGCCGGTGTACCAAGACGGATACCGCTTGTAACAAATGGTGACTTTGGATCGTTCGGTACTGTGTTCTTGTTCGCTGTGATATGAACAGAATCAAGAAGCTTCTCCACTTCCTTACCGGTAAGATCAAGGTTCTGTAAGTCAACAAGCATCAGGTGGTTGTCTGTACCGCCGGATACGATCTTGAACCCACGCTCGGTCAGTGCCTGTGCCAGACATGCTGCGTTCTTCACAACCTGCTTCTGATACTCTTTGTATTCGTCTGTCAGAGCTTCCTTCAGGCAGACTGCCTTGCCTGCGATGACATGCATCAGAGGACCACCCTGAATACCAGGGAACACTGCCTTGTTGAAGTTATATTTCTCATTTACTTCGTTGCTGGAAAGAATCATACCGCCACGTGGTCCACGCAATGTCTTGTGTGTTGTGGTTGTGACAACGTGTGCATACGGGATTGGGCTTGGATGAAGTCCTGCAGCGACAAGTCCTGCGATATGTGCCATATCGACCATCAGAACTGCTCCGCATGCATCTGCGATCTCACGGAATCTCTTGAAATCAATGGTTCTCGCATAAGCACTTGCACCTGCGATGATCATCTTCGGCTTGCACTCCATCGCGATCTCTTCTACTTTGTCATAATCAATAAATCCCTCGTCATTGACACCGTAAGGTACAATGTGAAAATAAGTACCGGAAAAGTTTACAGGGCTTCCGTGTGTCAAATGTCCACCGTGATCTAAGTTCATTCCCATGACCGTGTCACCCGGTTTTAAGATGGCAAACTGTACAGCCATATTCGCCTGTGCACCGGAATGTGGCTGTACGTTCGCATACTCACAGCCAAACAGCTCTTTCGCACGCTCTCTTGCAAGTTCCTCTACAACATCCACACACTCACATCCGCCGTAATATCTTTTCA
>USFH01000019.1 GCA_900553925.1 uncultured Clostridium sp. | reverse complement strand
GATGTTCAAACAAGCCGCCACTGAGCCACGGATGGCGAATTGGCGGCGGTTGCGTACGATATTAAAATATACAGCAGAACATTTAGTACTTCTTAGTTTCAATTCATCTTATATTTCCAGACATGGATACATAGATATAGAAATCACAAAACGTCTCGAATATGTGGAGGAAAATCAAAATGGAATACAATTTCTTTGCGACGGTGGCGCGCATGAAATACATTGAACGCTGGGCGCTCATGCGGAACACATACCCGGAGACGTTGTCCGAGCATAGTTTGGAAGTGAGCATGCTTGCGCATGCGCTCTGCGTGATCGGAAATGTGCGGTATGGCAAGCATTTAGATGCCGACAAGGCGGCGGTGATTGGTCTGTATCACGATGCGTCCGAGATCATCACCGGAGATATGCCAACACCGATCAAATATTACAATAACCGGATGAAGGATCTGTTTCATTCTATCGAGGATGAAGCGTGCGAGAAACTGATCGGACAGCTTCCGGAAGATCTGCAGACATATTACCGGGAGTACTTCTTCAAGCAGGATGATGATACGGAAGAGACGAAGTATCTGTGGAAGCTCGTAAAGGCAGCAGATAAGCTCTCCGCACTCATCAAGTGCATGGAGGAAGAAAAAACCGGTAACCGCGAATTTGTCAAGGCGAAGGAAAGCACGGAGCAGATGGTACAGGAGCTATCAAAGAGCTACCCGGAAGTAAAGGACTTCGTGCAGGAATTCCTGCCAGCCTATGCGAAGACGCTGGATGAGTTGAATTAAGATAAAGAAGGAAACAGAAGTTAAAATTGATATTGGTACTTAAAATAGGGCCTGCCCTTTCGGGTAGTCCCTATTTTTTAGTATCCACTATGTGCTTTCTCTAAGCGAGAGCAGGTCTGCGTGAGATTATATCATGCCGTTTGATTTATCAGAGCTTATATGCTTGCGTTGAGAAATTATGCATTCTCCAGCTTTACGATTGCAGCATTGATTCTTGCAAGTGTCTCGTCCTTGCCAAGGATACTCATAAGCTCGGTTGCGCCGCCCGGTGTTGCCTGCTTGCCGGATACAGCGGTACGAAGCGGCCACATGACGAAGCCGGTCTTGTACTCGTGTTCTTTACCGAATGCGGAAAGAGCCGCGAACAGGCTGTCATTGTCGAACGCTTCCTGTGCCTCAAGAACCGGAAGAACTTCTTTTAATAACTGCAATGAATTCTCAGCGTTTGTCTTCATCTTCTTGTGTGTATACATTGCGATATCGTATTCCGGTACGGCTGCTAAGAAATCAATCTGCTCCTTGATGTCCGGGAATACTTCGATTCTTGTCTTTACCATAGCGGCGATCTTCTTCGCATCCATCTTGTCGCCAACGACTTCCCGGATGTAAGGAAGTGCCATCTCGTAGAACTTCTCATCGTCCATTGCCTTGATGTATTCGCCGTTCATCCATTTGAGCTTTGTCATATCTAAAACTGCCGGGGACTTGGAGATATTGTGGTAGTCAAATGCTTCTACCAGCTCCTGCAAAGAGAAGATCTCACGGTTATCCTCCGGACTCCAGCCGAGCAATGCAACGAAGTTGATGATCGCTTCGGTCAGGAATCCCTGCTCCAACAGATCCTCGAAGGAAGAGTGACCACTACGCTTGGAGAGCTTCTGGTGATCTTCGTTCGTGATCAGTGGACAGTGGATATAGGTTGGAACCTCCCATCCAAATGCCTCGTAGAGACGGTTGTACTTTGGAGAGGAAGATAAATATTCATTTCCGCGGACAACATGTGTGATGTTCATCAGATGGTCGTCCACAACATTTGCGAAGTTGTAGGTCGGGAAACCGTCGGACTTGATCAGGATCATATCGTCAAGCTCGATGTTCGGAACCGTGATGTCGCCGTACAGTTCATCCGAGAATGTCGTTGTGCCTTCTTCCGGATTATTCTGACGGATAACATATGGCTTGCCTGCAGCAAGGTTTGCCTCAACCTCTTCTTTGGAAAGGTGTAAGCAGTGCTTGTCGTAACGGGAGATGGTCTTTCCCTCGAATTCTGTGACAAGTGTCTTCAGACGGCACTCATCGCAGAAGCAGTAGTATGCCTCACCCTTGTCAATCAGCTTCTTTGCGTATTCTAAGTAGATGCCCTGCTTCTGACGCTCACTCTGGATATAAGGACCAACGCCGCCGTCTTTGTCCGGACCTTCGTCGTGCTCAAGTCCTGTTTCCTTCAGGGTACGGTAGATGATGTCAACAGCACCTTCTACCTCACGCTCCTGGTCCGTATCTTCGATACGCAAAATAAAATCGCCACCCTCATGTTTTGCAATCAGGTATGCGTATAAAGCAGTTCTCAAATTTCCTACATGCATCCGGCCGGTCGGGCTCGGTGCAAATCTTGTTCTAATCTTCTTTGCCATTTTAATATGATAGCCTCCTGTATAACAGATAAATTCTTAGGAAATTATAACAAAGGAAAAATCATTTTACAACATAATGTTGATTATTGAATTTATTTTTAGTATACTACAAAAGGATTGTTCTCGTTTTTGGGAGTGGTTATTTTATAAGAAAGCTGGGAAATGATATGGATCGATCAATGATTTCAATGATATATTTTGTCGCATTGCTTGCGCTGTTTCTGATTATGATTATTGCGACGATTGCGGTAATCGCAAGCAAATCCAAGCGCAGGTATGAGGACGATGATGAGTTCGAAGATGATGAATTCGAGGATTCGGAGAACGAAGACGAGGGCGCAGGCAGCACAGCCGGAGATGAGACGATATTCTCGGATGCGGACGCAGTGTTTGGCGATGATTTCTATGTAGATAATCTGGACTATGCGGATTCGCAGGTACAGGATATTGCGGATGAACAGGACGATCAGGATTCTTATGAGGATCTGGATGAACCACAGGTAGATGATTCGGAAGCGTTTGATGATGACATATTCGACGAGTATGAGGATGTGGAGGTGGATTCGTATGATGCAGAGCTGGACAGTGCATTCGGTCCACAGATTGATCCGGTCCAGGCGAATGCACCGACACTGGAGATCGATACAAAGGCAGTAAAGGAAGAGCGTGCGAATACAAAGAACACGATTCCTGTGATTGATAATATTGCGGAAGATGCAACGGATACTGCAGCGCAGAATATAGGTATTGGAACCGAAGAAATTGTGGATATGCAGGATGATGGGTTCTGGGCTGAGACGGATAAAGCAGAAGAACATGTGGAAATGGCAGATATGTCAGAAACCGCAGGATCAGAGACGGATATGCCGGATATTACGGCAGATTTCACACAGGCTGTGCCGCAGGCAGAGGAAGTTGATGCATCTGCTCCGTCTGGGACAACTGTAGCAGACACGTTTGAATTACCACAGGACGATGCGGAGAATACAGAGTCTGAGACAGAATCAAAGCAGGTATCAGAGAAATCAGCGGAGAAACCTGCAAAGAAGAAACATATACGGAAGGCGAAGAAGGAGCCGAAGCAGACAACCGCTTTGCAGCCGGCTTTGAATCCGGCAGATACGTTGGTGGATTCCGCGTTTGCCCCTGAGATTCCGGAGATTGATTTAAGTAACGAAGCGCTGGCAGCATCGGTACGTGAAGCAGAAGCGATGGGAGCCGCAATCATGGGCGATCTGAAGGCAGCGAATGTTCCGGTTGAGACGATGTTTGGTATCAACGAAGAGCTTTCTTCTTATGGATCGAAGAAACAGGCGCGTGCAAAGTCCAATGTTTCAAGCGATGAGGATTTTTATTGGTATAACAAGGAAGATGTGGCGGAGCGACCGGCAAGACGTCCGGCAGAGACGTATTACCATCATTTCAATATAGCTGAGGATTGTATCGGGGATCTGCTTGTGGAGATGTATGACTGTGCGCTCGTAAGAACAGAGGAGATCCGCTATATCGCATATGGCATAGAACCAAGAACCCTGTCTATGAAGGAAATTATGTCAGGAAATGTATCGTTAGATGCGCATAAGAAGAAAGAACCTACGGAGCAGGATATGGTACGGATTTACGAGAAGTGGTGCGGATATGTTGACCGTCTGCTTGATAAGACTGTGGAGATTCATGCAGATGAGTATACAATTGAAGCAATCCGCAAACAATTATGTGCATATGGACGTAATGACGTCGACACATTATTGGAAGGAAAGTAAGTAAGATGGATATTATCAAGCCGAGTATAGAGACGAAGCCGCTGTTTGACCACTATTTGAGCTATAACACCTACAGAGGCTGTGAATTCTCATTCGCGAACAGCTTATTCTGGTGTGATTATTATCATACCAAATTTACGATATTAGAAGATATGCTGGTGTTCTGCCGGCTGGAGAATGGCGTACCGACGTCGTTTACATTTCCGGTAGGGGCACATGATCCGAAACCGGCATTTGACAGAGTGGTAGATTACTTTGAAGAAAGTAATCTGCCATTTGCTATGTATATGGTGGAACCGGAGATGTTCGAGATGATCGAACGCTGGTATCCGGGACAGTATCAGATCGAATATGACCGTGACAGTGCAGATTATCTGTATCGACAGGAGTCGCTCGCGACACTTGCGGGCAAGAAGCTGCATGCCAAAAGAAATCATATCAATCGTTTCCTGGAGAATTTCCCGGATTACCAGTATGAGCGGATCAATGGGAAGAACTGGCAGGAGTGCCTGGAGTTAGAACGGGCATGGGTCAGAGAGAATAATCCGGACGGAGATGCCGACAAGGAAAACGAAGAACGGATTATCGCGTATGCACTTGAACACCGGAAGAACCTGAATATGACAGGGGCTTTGATCCGTGTGAATGGGCGTGTGGTTGCATTTACACTCGGCGAACCGCTGACCGCGGATACATTTGATGTGCATTTTGAAAAGGCATACGCAGATATACAAGGTGCGTATGCCATGATCAATCGGGAATTTGTCAGACGGGAACTGTCTGCATTCACCTATGTAAACCGGGAAGAAGATATGGGAATCCCGGGCCTTCGTAAGGCAAAGCTTTCCTATCATCCGGAAAGCCTGGTTGAAAAAGGAATCGTAACTAAGATTCAGACGCCGTAGAATCCGGTGTGCCAAGCTTTTCCATGAATAAGGTTAATGCCACACAGGCTGCAAGCAGAATCACGCCGACGATGATTGAGATGACGGAAGTTCCCTTCATGCTGTATTCCTGATTTACCTTATAGAAGATCGAAATCGGCGAAGATGCTACAAGTGCGAAGATTCCGCAAAATGTCGCTGATGCAAAATGCTTCAGCAGATAGCTGATAAGCTTGGAGATAAAGAAGATTCCAAGTACACAGCCAATCGCAAAAGGAATCAGGATGTAGAGCTGATCGAGCATGCCCTGCAGGTTCAGTGCGCGGAGTGCTTCTACAAATTCTTTGACCGAATTAATGACACCGAAGTAATATCCGAGAATCATAAGCACCAGAGAGCCGCTGACGCCGGGGATTACCATGGTTGCACTCGCGATGATTCCCATGAAGAAGATCTTCACGATCATACCGGCACTTGCAGTCAGTGCAATACCACTCTCGCTGTCACCATTTAAAAACACCATTGTCATTGCAACAGCAAGTAAAATTAAGAATACAAGAATGTTCACAAGCAGGGATTTCTTCTCCTCGCTTTGCCAGCTGTCCTTCAACGAACGTAAGATAGCCGGAATACCACCGATGATCAAACCGGTAAATGCACAGGAAGTTGCAAATGGAAAGTTCGCAAGCAGCCACGGGATGATATAAGTAAAACCAACAATTCCGATTGCCATTCCGAGTATGATCGGAAACAGTGTGACAAAGCTTTTCTTGAAGCTTTTTAAAAGATTCGAGATTGCAGTCAGCAGCTTGTCGTAGATGCCGAAGGATACAGCCATCGTACCTCCGCTGACGCCTGGGATAACGTTAGCTACACCAACAAAGATACCCTTGATTAGATCAACTAAAAAATTCACTTACATAGCTCCTTTATTAATATATTGAATGTATAATACAAACTTCAGAAATTATACTATGAACGAAATAAAAAAACAATTTTATTTATCTAAAATATTTCTAATATTATCTGTATTATTTACAAACGCTATATTAAATACCCGAAATTCCGGATAAAAGGATAATAAGAAAAAAATTATCATAATATATGCTTAAATTATGTGAAAACAGGTTGCAATTCGTGTTTTGACATGCTATCATATGTAGTATTAAAAACCACGTGTGATAGTTATGAAATAGTCGAAAGGTGGATCGTATGAGATATAAGATTGTTGGAGACAGCTGCTGTGATCTTACAGCAGAGGATTTGAAGAAAGAATATTATGTATCGGTTCCTCTGACCCTGACAGTGGGGGATACGGATGTGCTTGATGACGAAAACTTTGATCAGGCGAAGTATTTGAAGATGGTAGAGGAATGTCCGGAGTGCCCGCGTTCTGCCTGCCCGTCTCCGGAGAGTTATATGCAGCATTTCGATGGAGCACAACATATATTTGTAGTTACGTTGTCATCGAGACTGAGTGGGTCTTATAACAGTGCGATGCTTGCCAAACAGATTTATCAGGAGAATCATCCGGATGTGAAGATCCATGTATTTGATTCAAAATCGGCGGCTGCAGCACAGCATCTGATCTGTGAGAAACTTGAAGAATTAGGAGAAAAAAACTGTTCTTACGAGGAAATCGTGGAACAGGTAGAGCACTATATCTCAGAGCTGCGCACATTGTTTGTGCTCGATAGTCTTGAGACGATGCGTAAGAATGGCCGCATCACAAAGGTAAAGGCGCTTGCTGCGAATATGCTTAATATCAAACCGGTTCTGCACGGCGTTGACGGAGAGATCCAGCAGCTCGATCAGGCGCGCGGAATGAACAAGGCGTTGAACCGGCTTCTGGCACATATCGAGAAGGAAGGCTATGACAATACGAAAGCGGTGCGGATTACACAGTGTGGCAGCATGGAACGCTGCAAGAATGTACGGAAGATCCTGATGGAGAAATTCGGGTTTCGCGATGTGAGGATCTTAGACGCCGGTGGTGTAAGCTCCACGTATGAGAGTCGTGGCGGTGTAATCGTATGTTTCTGATGGAACAGGTGAAACGATAATAAAATCAAAGGAAGCATGAAGACAAGATGTGTAAAATATCTTGTCTTTTTTTGCGTGGAATGTTACTATTTATAAATACGCTTATAGTTGGATGATCTGTTTGCGAAGAGATCATCCGTGACAAATGAGATATGGAGATGCAGATATGAGAGTAAAAACAAAATATAAATGGCTGACACAGCTTTTTTGCGGAGTGTGTTGCGCATGGATGCTGACCGGCTGCGGTGCGAAAAAGACGGACACGACAGAGGCGGTTACAACGCAGCAGGCGGTCACAAATGCCACTGCTACGGATGCATCGGGACAAACGGAGGCACTTCCGATGGATGCGGATGGATTTTATATTACGAATGACTATGTGAAGACGATTGGAGAGACAATTAATGTCCGCGTGTCACCTTCAAAGGATGCGGATATCTATAAGCTTCTCCCGGGCGGAGAGGTATTGAACCGGACCGGATACAACGAGGAGTGGACGAAGGTGCTGGTGGACGGAAGTACCTTTTATGTATATTCCGAATATGTGATCCAGACGGAACCGCCGGCAGGTGTTCTTCCGGATACAACAGAAGCGGAGGACAAGGAGGAAACGGCATCGGATGGAGATGCACAGAAGGTTAAGAAGATTGTCATGCTTGATCCGGCGAATCAGGCAGTCGTGAATGCAGAGCAGATTGCAATCGGACCGGATTCGGAGGTAACCAAGCAGGGCGCTTCTACCGGAAATGTCGGAACAACACTTGGAACTAAGGAGAGTGAATTGAATCTCTCTTATGCAAAGCTTTTAAAAACAGAGCTTGAGAGCCGCGGTTATCAGGTGCTTCTCACAAGAGATACCGATGAGATCAACCTGTCGAATAAGGATCGCGCGGAGCTTGCGAATGATTCGGAGGCTACGATCTATGTGAGAATTCAGATGAACTTCAGTGAGAACAGTTCCCTCGCCGGTGTTATGGCCGTGTGTATGCCGGAAGACAGTACCTTTAACGGAGACCTTCATGCCGACAGTTACCGTCTCGCTACTTATCTGATACAGGGCGTGCTTGATAAGACAGCATGTACAAATCAGGGAATCTATGAGACAGATCAGATGACATCGATTAATTGGAGCGAAAAACCGGTCGCGCTGATTAAACTTGGATATCTGAGCAATGCCGAAGAGGAAAGCAAGCTTGTAGATCCGGATTACCAGAGTGAGATTGTGAAAGGGCTTGCGGATGGTTTAGATGCTTATTATGGATATTAATGCAGGATATTTCCATAGGTCATATTAATTGGGAGGAAAAACAAACATGAGAGATTATGTAATCATGAGTGATTCAACAGCAGATCTGCCAGTGGAGGTAGTGAAAGCACTTGGAGTGCCAATCATTCCATTTTCTTATTCTATAGAAGAAACCGTATATGAGTATTATCTGGATGAGAGAGACGGCGATGCCGGTGCTTTCTATGAGCGGCTGAGAAAGGGAGCAATGCCTGTGACCTCACAGGTGAATCCGGTTCGCTATCAGGACTTTTTCAGACCATATGCAGAAGGCGGGCAGGATGTGCTGTATGTGTGCTTTTCATCCGGACTGAGTGGATCTTTTCAGTCTGCAAAGCTTGCCGCAGATATGGTCATGGAGAAATATCCGGAGGCACGGATCGAATGTGTGGATTCCCGCTCTGCAGCTGTAGGGGAAGGCGCATTTCTATATGAAATCGTCCGGAAGAAAAAGGAAGGTCTGGATATGGATGACATGGTACAGTGGATTGAGTCGACAAGAAGCCATGTGCATCACTGGTTTATGGTGGAAGACCTGTTTCACTTAAAAAGAGGCGGCCGGGTATCGACCGTGGAGGCGATGGTTGGAAGTGCATTGAAGATCAAGCCGATTCTGAGTGTGGATGAAGAGGGGAAATTAGTTATACGTTCTAAGGCACGTGGAACGAACAAGGCGATGGAGTATCTGATTGCAAAAGTCGTGGAAGAGGGCGGCGATCTCGGTACTCTGCGTGCGGTGATCGGACATGCAGACTGCCTGGAGAAAGCAAATAAATTAAAGCAGATGGCGATAGATGCAGGCTTGAAAGAAGAGAATCTGCTGATTGCTCCGATTGGCCCTATCATTGGTACACATGTCGGTTCAGGGATGCTTGCAATCGCGTTTGTAACAAATATGTAACAAAGTATTGACAACTTTGTAAGACAATGTTAGAATTGTTTCGTAATAAAAATGTAACATTGTATGAAAAAAATTACGAAAATGTGTTAATAGTTTTACAAGGTGAAGGATATGAGCAGAAGAACAAAGTTGAAAATGCGGAACATGCACTTGTTCCTTACGAAGAATGTATTTAACAGTCGTTATATTGTAAGAAATATTCTGGCACTCACAATTTTGACTGTTGTGATTGCACTTGGCAGTGGAATCGTGATGATCGCCGGTAATGGCAGTTCCAAGGATTCTGCCGGGCAGATTGCTTCGGGAAATGTGGAAGAGGTCGTAGCTTTGGATGGCTCCGTTACTTACATGGAAGCATCCGGAACGAATCTGATCCGGGCCAATCTGGAAGCACAGATGACAGCCGGAAAGGAAGCAAAGGAGAAAGAGATTGTAGCGGCTGCTGCGGCATCTGAGTTTGCAGATAAGTTTGCTGCAAACCGTGATGATGTGAATGTACGTGCAGAGGCATCTACAGATGCAGATCTGGTTGGACATATGAATATCGGAGCCTGCGGTGATGTTGTTGCACAGGCAGATGGGTGGGTGCAGATCACATCCGGTGATGTTCAGGGATATGTAAAAGAAGATTATGTGGCATTCGGCGAGGATGCATATGCGTTGGCAAAACAGTACTATTCTGCAACAGCAGTTGCGAAGGAAGACGGAATCAATCTCCGTGCAGCAGCAGATCAGAACGCACAGGTGGTTGGCGCTGTTTATGAGAATGTTACATATACCGTAGACACAGACAATTCAACAGATGCATGGGTATGCTTAGAGGTATCAGCAGGTTCTAAGGGATATGCAAGTGCTGATTATATGGAAGTGACAGAAGGCTATCGGGTTGCAGAGCCGGTTGCAGGTGCCCAGGCTGAGACAACAGAAGATAAGAAAACCGCAGAGACTACAACGACAGAGGCACAGAAGAAGACAGAAGGCAGCGTGAAGGAAGACAAGAAGTCTACCACACAGACACCATCTACCACACAGGCACCATCGACGACACAGGCAGCCACACAGGCTTCCGGCAATGAGTCATCGATTGGAACAACTTCCAGAACACCGGTATCATTGAGCGATGCTGATATCAACCTTATGGCAGCGGTTATGACTCTGGAGTGTGGAAATGAATCCTATGAAGGTCAGCTTGCAGTTGCAAATGTTATCCTGAACCGGTTACAATCTGGTTCATGGGGCAGCACTATCAGTGATGTTGTGTATGCGAGAAACCAGTTCTCTGTTGTTTCCGATTCCAGATTTGCAGGATTAGTTGCAAATGGTGCACAGGCAAGTTGCATTCAGGCGGCAAGAGATGCATGTGCAGGAACAAACAATATTGGAAATATGACAGCATTCCGCCCAACATGGAATGTTGATACAAGCACATTATCAACTTATAAGCAGATTGGTAATCATGTATTTTTCAGATATTAAGAAGCAGAGCTTGAAGAAGCAGCATTTTAGCGTGTGCTAGGATGTTGCTTTTTTCTCTGTAAAGATTTAACTGCGATTGACAGTTTGCGTGTGGTTTGCTACACTTACTACACTTGTTAAAATAAAAAGGGGACAGAAGATAGAACTATGTGTAAGGTCAGCGTGATAATTACAACGAAAAATCGGCGAAAGCTGTTGGCGGAAGCTCTGCAGAGTGTGCTTGAACAGACGTTTCGTGATTTTGAATGCATCGTAGTGGATGATGCATCTACGGATGATACTAGAGAATATCTCGAAGGAATCGCGGATCCGCGTGTGAAAACTGTCTGGATCACACCAGAGGAATCTGCGGGCGGTAATTATGCGAGAAACAGAGGAATTCAGGCATCTACAGGAGAGTTCCTTGCATTTTTGGATGATGATGACATCTGGATGCAGGAGAAACTGGAGCGGCAGCTTCCATTGTTTGAAGATCCGGAAGTGGGACTTGTATTCTGTGGGCATATTGATACGTATGACGATACAGATATGACAGAGGTTGTTGTGCCTGCTGATGATCAGCAGGGAGATTTGTCACAGTTTGTATTTAAATTCATTTTCTGTACGACCTCTATGATGGTAGTCCGGAGAGAGGTTATGCTGGCAATTGGCTGCTTCGATGAGAAGGTGGGTTTCTGGCAGGAGTATGATGTATGTATCAGGTTATGTCAGGTGACGAAAGTCGCGTTTGTGAAGGAACCGATGATGATCCTGCGGCACAATGCGTCAGATAAGGCGCGACTGACGAACAAATTCGATGGATGGGTTAAGTCTGTTCGGTATCAGAATCATAAGTACCGTGATCTGATCGAGAAGCTTCCGGAACAGTACAAATGGGATCGGGAACTGATGATCTATTTTGATGCTGCAAGGCGGTGTGAGAATGCGGGCGATAAGAAAAGACTGCATTCATATCTTCGGAAGATCGCGGATATGACACATGTGAGACGGGATTATATACAGTTTCTGCTCAATATGGGATATCATAAATGGGACCGGATTGCATATAAGAAGAATAAAATTGTTCAGAAGCTGCGTGGTAGAAAAGAGGCGTGAACGTGGATAGACAATATACATTTGGATTTGTTGTACTACACTATGGAGGTATAGAGACAACAAAGGAATGTATTGCAGGAATTCAATATATTTGTGGAGAGAATTCAGAGATTGTTGTCGTGGACAACTGTTCTCCGGATGGCTCGGGCAGAAAACTGCAGGATTATTATACAGATCAGAAGGAAGTATATGTATTGCTGAATTCGTCGAATCTGGGGTTTGCCCGAGGAAACAATGCGGGATACCGGTATTTGCGCGAGCGAAGACACTGTGACTTCATCTGCGTGATGAACAACGATGTCATGTTACGCCAGCCGGATATGGAGAGCTGTGTGACAGAACTCTATGAGGAGACGGGATTTGCGGTGTTAGGACCACATGTGACGCTGCGGGGAGAACAGGAAAATATCTTTGATTTCTCATTAAAACCGGTAGAGTTCTATGTATCGGAATATAAGAGATTGTACGGACTGTACCGTTATTTTTCTTCCCGGCTGTATCCGGAGCGGGAGCTTGTAAACCGCGCAATCCGGAGTGTACAGTCGATAGGAAAGAAACAGGAACCGGACAGAAAGCCCGAGGTCGATGTGTCAATCTATCACAAGCCACATGAGAATGTCCTCTTACATGGATGCTGTCTGTTCTTCTCGCCGGTTTATATTGAGCGGTTCGAAGACTGCTTCTGTCCGGATACGTTTATGTTCAAGGAAGAGGAATTGCTGTATCTACGGTGCAGACAGGCAGGTCTTAAGACACTTTACAGTCCGAAGCTGGATGTGCTGCATCTCGAAGATGTGTCGACGGATACAGTGTACAAGGAGAACCGGGAGAAGGAAATCTTCGTCTGTAAGAATCAGGCGGAATCTTTGCGTGTATTGATCCGGGCGATGCGTCCGCCGCTTTTTTCTATCTGCATACCATGTTATAATGTGGAGGCATATATCCGGCGATGTTTAGATAGCGTACTGGAACAGGAATTTTACGATTGCGAGATTGTGTGTGTGGATGATGGATCAACAGACCATACACTCGAGATTCTACGGGAATATGAACAGAAGGATCCGCGTGTACGGGTGCTTGCGAATGGTGAAAATAAAAAGCTTGTATATACGCGGAAGCGTGCAATCAATGAAGCGAAAGGGCGCTATATCATACAGTTAGATAGTGATGACAGTCTCTGCAATGGAAGCCTTCGGATACTGAAGAAGCGGTTAAAAGAGCATGCCTATCCGGATGTGCTGGAGTTTCACGCGAATGTGATTCTCGATGCATCGGATACATGGAAGGCACATGTTATAAATGAACTGAAAAAAGCAAAAGACCAAATGACGAATCAGAACTATTGCAGGATCCATAAGGGTGAGCTTCGGGGTGGCGCAATCCTGGAGGCGCTGATTGAAGACAAGATCGGACAGATGCCTTGGAACAAGGCGGTGCGGGCTTCTTTGCTGAAGAAGACCTACAGGTATTGTACGTTGGAACATGTCTATTATAAGGACGATGTATATGCCTGCTGTATCCTCTATTCGCTGGCAGACCGGTATATCGGTGTTGCAGACCGACTGTATAATTATTCTTTCTCAACAGGAAAGAGCCGGAATATGTTCTCGGAAGAAGATTTTGTGGAGATGTGTAAAACCGGGCAGATCGTGGATGCATTGGCAGTCTTTTTCGCAGAACATGGACGGACGGATGCAGATATACAGCGGCTGCTTGGTGTGAAGCTTACACATTGGCTGGACGTTCTGAGTCAGACGATTTCAGAGAATCCTTCGCTTGACCGGGAGCGTGCGGAACAGCAGATGCGTAAGGCGTATCAATTTCCGATGCTTGAAGCTGTGGATGCCGCAGGTGCTGAGAAATGGCGGATGAAGGCGCAGGTTTATATAGACGAAAGAATACAGGAGTAATAAGATGCGATATGGAGTTGTGCTCGTAACCTATAACCGGTTAGAGCTATTGAAGGAATGTATGGAGCATTGCCTGAACCAGACGATTCCTTTTGAAAAAATCATTATTATAGATAATTGTAGTACAGATGGAACGCGGGAATATCTTGCACAATATGAAGGAGATAAGACGGTTTCGGTGTATACACAGAGCGAGAACTTAGGCGGTGCCGGCGGTTTTAAGAAAGGGCTTGCGAAGGCACAGCATATGGAGCTTGACTGGGTGCTTCTGATTGATGATGATGCGATGATCGACAAGGATTATCTGTATCAGTGTGACCGTGTAATTCGGAAGCGGCCAAACGTGGTTGCATGCTCAGGAACAGTGTATACAGATGGCAAGATCCAGTGTAATCATAGAAGAGTGCTGGCGAGTCCACTTCTGCATCTGGAACGGAATGTCCCGCTTTCTGCGTATAACAGAACATGCTTTCATTATGATCTGGCAACCTTCTGTGGACTGATGATCCGGCAGGATATTATATGTAAGATCGGACTCCCGAAGGCAGAATATTTTATCTGGTACGATGACACGGAATATTCGATGCGATTGCAGAAATATGGCGGTATTCTGAATATCAATGCGGCAAAACTGAATCATAAGACGGTATTGCCGAAGGGAGAACAGAAGGGATTTTTTGCACGCATGAACTGGCGGACTTATTATGGACATCGCAACCGGCTTGATGCTGTACGGTGCCACTGCCGTCCGGTAACAACTGTGGTGATCCTGGTAGAATTTGCAGTATTCTTGCTGTGCGGAATGCTGATGCAGCTGGTTCCGTCGAAGCGTGCACAGGGCCGCTATATTGTCAAAATGTTGTGGCGTGCAATGCGGGATGGATATGCAGGCAGACTAGGGAAGAATGAACAATATATGCCATAACTGGCGAATTGGAGGATAACTATGAAGAAGGTAGCTGCGATTGTTGTAACCTATAATCGAAAGGAATTATTGCGGGAGTGTCTGCAGGCATTGCTTGCGCAGACGATTCCGGATTTGGATATTTTACTCATTGATAATGCGAGTACAGATGGAACAAAGGAATATATCACGGATATCGTAGAGGAGAATGCGTCTATCCGTTATATGAATACAGGAAGCAATCTGGGTGGAGCCGGTGGCTTTCATTATGGACTTAAGAAGGCATACGAAATGGGCTATGATTATATGTGGATCATGGATGATGACACGATTCCATACCCGGATGCATTGGAGCAATTATTCATTGCAGATAAGAAACTAAAGGGAAGATACGGATTTCTCTCAAGCTGCGTGCTCTGGACCGATGGAAGTTATTGCAATATGAATAAGCCGACACTCGACCAGAAATGTTCCGTGGACGAATATGAGATGCTTGGACAAGGCGTTATTCGTGCGTGCAGAGCGACGTTTGTATCGCTGTTGTTCAAACGGAAAACGATTGAGCGGGTAGGACTTCCACTCAAACAATATTTTATCTGGGGAGATGATCAGGAGTATACACTTCGGATATCCAGACGGATTCCGTCATATTTTGTCACGGACAGCCGCGTAGTTCATAAGATGAAGAACAATAAGGGTTCCGATATCAGTGTGGATGATTATGAGCGTATCGACCGGTATGAGCTTGCGTTCCGGAATGACGGATGCACTGCATATCGAAATGGAATTATGTACATCATCAGTTATTTTGAACTGGTTGCCTACATGTATAAGAAAATCCTGTGTGAGAAGGGAAATGGCTACAAATGCAAGCGTATGTGGGTGCTTACGAAGGGATTTGTGAAGGGATTATTCTTCCGTCCGCAGATCGAGTATGTCGATGAGAAAAGAAAGAAACAGAATGAGGATTAGTTATGGAGAGTAAGACGAGAAAACAACTGGATGTGTGGACGTTTTGCAGTGCAATCCTCATTGGACTTCTGGCACATGGCTATGTATTCGTAAACAAATTTTCGTATCGGGATGATATCCATATGCAGGACGGCGTAGGTGCAACCTTCTCCTCCGGCAGGTGGGGACTTGGAATCTGTCAGAAGCTGGTGACATTTTTCGGAGGAGGAACCTTCTCTCTCCCGTGGTTTAATGGGATTGTCAGTCTGCTGTTCCTTGCAGGAACGGCCGTATTGCTTGTGCGTCTGTTTGATGTAAGAAACCGGTTTATTGGCAGCTTGATCGCCGGGGTGATCGTGACATTTCCGGCGATGACAGTGTTATATTCTCTGATGTTTACAAGCTTTTATTATACATTTGCAATCATGATTTCTGTGCTTGCGGTGTATCTGATTGAGATGTGGAAACGACCGGTGTTGAGCAGTGTGGCAGCTATCTGCATGATTGCATTTAGTATCGGGATTTATCAGGCATATATCGGATTCCCGGTATGCTGCTTCCTGATCTGTTATCTGTTGCATCTGCTGGGAGACAAGGAAGAGACACTTAAAGAGCAGCTGTTCCGGGCACTGTGGTATGCAGGGATTCTGATAGGTGGTCTGGTATGCTATCTGATTGGGAATAAAGTGTTCCTCGCGCTTCTTCATATCGAGCTTACTGATTATCAGGGAATCGGATCTATGTACGATATGAGTATCACCAGGATCATCCGGAATGTGATTGCGGCTTATGCGAATTTCTTCCTGAATCATGACCAGACAACGGTGCATACGAATGTGTTCGTGGAGAAGATGCGGTATATGCACATACTGTCGCTGGTACTTCTGGCAGTGCTTGGCGGAATCCTTCTGTACCGCCTGATAAAGCAGAAACGCTATAAGGAAGGTGTGCTGGCTGTTCTTGTGGCAATGGTATTTCCATTGGGCGTGAACCTTGTGTATGTCATGAATGCTTCTTATATGTATCAGCTTATGCTTCATGCAAAATGCATGACGTTTGTACTTTTGTTTGTTCTTCTGGAAAAAGGCGGATTCCTGGAGAAGGGAAAGGTGGCATTTGCACTGCGATGGCTGACGTTACTGCTCGGAGTCTATATGTGCGTATTCTATAGTTATTACGCAAACCGCTGTTATCAGCAGGCACAGGTGGCGCAGAGCCGGACGATCGCGTGGATGACGACATTGGAGACTCAGATCAAATCGCAGGATGGCTTCTCGGATTCGATGCAGATTGCATATCTAAATGAGCCGTGTAACAGCGATCTCACATATATTGTGGATTCGGAATTCTCAAATGTGGAGCTGATGGGCTTTACGCTTGATCTCAGATTTTACAACTCGTGGAGAGATTTCATGAAGTTTTGGACGGGATTCCATATGAACGAAGTGGATGAGACGACCTATGAGATGCTGAGAGAAGATCCGGAGATTCAGGCGATGCCGCATTATCCGAACGCCGGATCGATCCGGATTGTTGATGATATTGTAGTTGTGAATTTCTAGCCGGAGTCAGACGGTTGATATATCGGTAAATAACATCATAATAAAACACGCGGTGCATATCCGGATTGGATATATACCGCGTGTTTTTAACGTATTTTTAAATCATCGAAAGAAATGATTATTTATCGTTATTCTTATCTTTCTCTTCCCGCTTCTGGTCGAGCATTGCACGAACCTTCATAGAAAGACCGAACAGATGGATGAAGCCTTCTGCATCGTGATGATCGTACAGATCGCCGGTTGTGAAGCTTGCAAGTGACTCAGAGTAGAGTGTATAAGGAGAAGTTGTACCAGCCTTGATGATGTTACCTTTGTAAAGCTTGAACTTCACTTCACCTGTGATACGATCCTGTGTGCTCTCGATGAATGCCTGCAGTGCCTCACGGAGAGGGCAGAACCATTTTCCTTCGTATACAAGATCTGCATATCTGTCAGAAACGGTCTTCTTAAATGCAAGTGTATCTCTGTCGAGGATAAGCTCTTCGAGCTGCTTGTGGGCAGCTAAGAGGATGGTTCCACCAGGAGTCTCATAGACACCACGGGACTTCATACCAACGACACGGTTCTCTACGATATCTACGATACCAACACCATGCTTGCCACCGAGACGGTTCAGCTCACGGACAACATCAGACATCTTCATCTGCTTACCATTGACTGCAGTTGGAACACCCTTCTCGAAGTTTACAGTTACATATTCAGCCTCATCCGGTGCCTTCTCAGGATAAGTACCAAGTACAAGAAGGTGATCCCAGTTTGGCTCCAAAGATGGATCTTCAAGCTCCAGACCTTCGTGGCTGATATGCCAGATGTTACGGTCACGGCTGTAAGAGGTTGTCACATCAAACGGAAGATCAATACCATGCTTCTTGCAGAATGCGATTTCGTCTTCGCGGGACTGCATCGTCCACTCCGGCTGTCTCCATGTTGCGATGACATTTAAATCTGGTGCAAGTGCCTTGATGTTGATCTCGAAACGAACCTGATCATTTCCCTTACCGGTAGCACCATGGCAGATCGTTGTAGCACCTTCCTTACGTGCGATCTCTACCAGCTTCTTTGCAATCAGAGGTCTTGCAAAAGAAGTACCAAGCAGATATTCATACTCGTAAGTTGCATTTGCCTTTACACCCGGAAGGATGTACTCATCACAGAATTCATCGACAACATCCAGGATATAGAGCTTCTCAGCTCCGGAATATTTCGCTCTCTCATCAAGTCCCTCTAACTCGCTTTCCTGTCCGACATCGATACATACACATACGACATCGAAATTGTAAGTTTCCTTTAACCAAGGGATAATTGCTGTGGTATCCAGACCACCGGAATACGCAAGAATTACTTTCTCTTTACCCATCAAAGTTTCCTCCATAAAATATGTAATAATTCACGTTTCGACACGTTTTGTCTAGTATACTTCTTTTTTCTGTAAGATGCAACCGGAAATTTTGCATATTTATGTATAACAAGTGCATAAAGCAACAAAAATATGCATAAAAATATGCATTCTTGCAAAAATATACATAAAATATTGAAAGAGGGTTGCATAAATAAAACTACAGTTGTATAATGAGACAAATTTGTGATTACGGAAAAGAGGCAGGAGCAATGGTAAAAGTCGGAATTATAGGAGCAACCGGATATGCCGGTCAGGAATTAGTACGTATTTTGCTGGGACATAAGGACGCAGAAATCGTCTGGTATGGTTCCAGAAGCTATATTGATCAGGAATATGCATCTGTATATCGGAACATGTTTCAATTAGTCGATGCGAAATGTATGGATGACAATATGGATGAGCTTAGCAAGCAGGCAGATGTGATATTCACTGCGACACCGCAGGGACTTTGCGCATCGCTTGTGAATGAACAGATCTTATCGAATACGAAGATTGTGGATCTGTCCGCAGATTTCAGAATCAAGGATGTTGCAACCTATGAGAAATGGTACAACTTAGAACACAAAAGTCCGCAGTTTATCGATGAGGCGGTATACGGATTGTGTGAGATCAATCGGGAGGATATCAAGAAGGCGCGTCTGATTGCGAATCCGGGCTGTTACACAACCTGCTCGATTCTCTCTCTGTATCCGCTCGTAAAGGAGCGTCTGGTTGATGTCGATACGATCATCGTGGATGCGAAATCCGGTACATCCGGAGCCGGGCGTGGTGCTAAGGTCGCAAACCTCTACTGTGAAGTCAATGAGAGCATCAAGGCATACGGTGTGACCACACACCGGCATACACCGGAGATTGAGGAACAGCTCGGTTATGCTTACGATGGCACACCGCTTACGATCAATTTCACACCACATCTCGTACCGATGAACCGTGGCATCCTGGTAACAGCATATGCAAAGCTTGTGAAGGATGTCTCTTATGATGACATCAAGGCAGTGTATGATAAATATTATGGCAAGGAGCGCTTCGTGCGCGTGCTTGAAAAGGGCGTCTGCCCGGAGACCCGCTGGGTAGAAGGCAGCAACTATGTGGATGTGAACTTCGTAATCGATCCACGTACGAAGCGTGTCGTTGTGATGGGAGCGATGGATAACCTGGTGAAGGGCGCTGCCGGACAGGCAGTCCAGAACATGAACCTGATCATGGGCTTACCGGAAGAAGAAGGACTTCTGATGCCACCAATGTTCCCGTAGTAAGGATCGCAAATATGCGGTGGTTTGCATATACGTCTGCATCGATATCTAAAAATATGTGATGTATTGGAACTAAGAAGTACTAAATGTTCTGGAATATGATTGGTAACGGACGCAACCGCCGCCAATTCGCCATCCATGGCTCAGTGGCG
>USFH01000018.1 GCA_900553925.1 uncultured Clostridium sp. | reverse complement strand
TCTTATCAGCGACAGCTTGCTTATAATAGCACTCTGATTTTGGAAAGTCAACCCCCTTTTTCAATTTTTTTATTTTTGCCGAATCAGGGCATTCCTTTTCTTTTTTCTGTCAGGTCAGTCTGCGAGCCGGAATGCCCAGATCGCAGAAATCTGGTATTGTAATGTATCGTAATCCCATAACTGCTGACTCCGTTCTACACTATTCGGATCATGGACGCAGAACTTATCTCCTTCCGTTCCCGCAATCACGATAAAATGTCCCTGTGCAGTAAAATTTCCGGATCTCATCGCACATATAATCGGATGTCCTGCAGCAAGTTCTTCCCGCATGGTATCTTCATTCAGATAGATGTAATAACCTTTTACGCCATATACGGAAGCGGCTTCATCCATAAACGACCACTTCGTGCCTGCGTTGTACTCATAATACCCGTGTTCTGTTGCATACTCTGCCAGTTTGTCCGGGGTTGCATCCTGATTCTTTGTAAGCCCTACAAGCACCATTGCCAGACAGGTTGGTCCACATCCCGATAAACCAACGACATCATTTCCGTATGCCTTATATCCCCAACGCTTATCCCATTGGATAAACAGAGGGATTCCCTCTAGTTCTGATGTCTCCAATATACCTGAGGTTGTATCGTAGTTTTCCTGATATCCTAGAGCAAAATCAAGCATGTTGGGATTGCAGCACAGGTTATTCAGGAGCGCCTCCGGATACTCATCCATATGATCGTAAATTGGCTGAAACTCCGGATACCGTTCCGACAGATTCTTCAATCTCGTTGCAATTTCTTCCTCCGAATAATGCGCCGGGGTACCGGTCATATATTTCTTCTCATAATAATCCGGCAGTGCCTGACTTTGTGTCTGTACCGTTTCCTTGACAGTCTGTGCCTTCGGCTCCTCACTATCTGCCTGTTGTTCCGTGGATGCCTTCTCTATGGCAGATATCTCCTGTACCTTCCTATCCGGCGAAGCAGCAACCCGTCTTACCAATGCTATGATGAGCACCAGCATGGTAGCGCAAATACACAGGCAAACAATCTCTTTTGCCTGTCGTATCCTCTTTCTGTGCCGGCGCTGTTCCTGCTTTCGCTTCTTTATTTTTCTTCTACGAATTTCTTCTCGCTGTTGTTCCTGCAACATCGTCCGCCTCCTGATGACTTCTGAATCCTCGGGAATTATACCCACATTCCCGTTCGTTTCATTCCGTCTGTATCTTTCACTGTATCTTTCGTATTCCATTTTCATGCACACTCCTTTTATAAACTTCCCGTAGTTTACATGGACTGTGCATCATATCTGTCTCATATATGTATCATTTTTCCATCTTAGTTGCATATTTTTGTATGTCACCTGACGGCTCCACATGTGCCTTCACATTATGTCTGTCTGTGCAGGTGCATCCATCATATTGCTCATTGTATCGCAACTCCATCATAGATGGTTCCAATCGATGATATATCCTGATCGACCCACATGCCAATCTCTACAAACTGCTTTCCGTCTTTTTCCTGCTCCTTCACACCTGCCATATCATTCGCAGTCAGTTTGCCATCTGCATTCATATTATAGCCTTCTCCATACATTTCATTATAGACGCCATAGTTATACTTCTTAATAATAACCTCTTCGGAAATGCCCAGCTCCTCCGCCATATATTTCACCACATCCGCTTTTAAAAACGCCTGCCATTCAGCATCTGTCATATAGGCATATACAGTATACCCCAAAATCTTTCCGGTTTCCACATCTACACATAAATACATATAATCATCAGAAACCTGACACACCATATATTCAAGCATCACGTATTGATTCATATTGTCCAGATTAACCAGAGTTTCATACTGCGTATCCGCATATATATCAAGAATATCAAAATCTAATTCAGGAAGTAAATGTGCTGCCTGCATCCTTTCAATCTGCGGTGCTACCTGCACTTGCATATCATAATCATCATATACGTCTGCATTTTCCACCGGATAAGAAGTTGACACATGCATCCCTTTTGATCTCCCGTCCATCAAATCAAGTTTTTCTTCCATCGTCATCTGCGCGGCAGTATCCAGATAGGATGTATCTGCCTGCTGCACGTATATGTGATCAACCTCACTTTTATCCATCATGGCAAATATCGTCTTCGGTGCCATAATTCCGATTGTCAAAACAGCAGCTCCCGCCAGCACGCACAGGCAATTGCGCAGGATATTTTTATGCATTTCATTGTTTTTCTCTGTTTTTTGTTCGTTTTTCTTTGTTTCCGCATGTCCCCTCATACTTCTTCCTCCATTTCCATCTTTTCCGAATTAACCTGTCTGCATACCTCCTTCGGAAAACAGACACTCACCTGCGTTCCAATCCCCTTTTTACTCATGATCTGCAGCTTTGCCTGATGCAGCTTCACAATCTCGTTACAGATAGCAAGTCCCAGTCCCGCACCACCGTTTGCCCGGGAGCGTGATTTGTCTACCATATAAAATGCTTCGGTCAGCCGGCTCAGATTCTCCTCATCGATACCGCATCCGTTATCCTTGATTCCGATACGATATTCGTCTGATACCCACACACCGAACAGAGAAATTTTCCCTTTTCCATCCATCGATTTTCTGGCATTGTCAAACAGATTGATCAATACCGTCTTCATCAGATCCGGCTCAAGCCTCACTATCGCAGGCTGTACATTGACTGTCAGTTCAACCCCATATTTACCGGCGACCGGAAGCAATGTCTCATACACTGCTTCCGCAAAAATCGTTATATCCATATCATAAAACAGGAAATCCTGTTTTTTAAGCACGATCAGATCCATCAGTTTCATGGACATTTTCTCTAAGCGCCTGCCCTCCACAACAATCTGGTTGGCATAGGTGATCAACTTCTCCTCCGAAAGCTGATTGGAGCGGATCAGATCTGCATATCCGATCATTGAGGTAAGCGGTGTTTTTAACTCGTGGGCAAAGTTATTTGTGAACATCTCCTGGCTTTTTGTTTTTTCTTCCAGTTCCTTCATTGTCCTGTTCAGACTCGTGGACATCCGATTGAAATCTTCCGCCAACACACCGATCTCATCTTTGCTTCTTTTTCTGATCCGGATTCCCGCACGTCCGCCAGCTACCAGCTTCGTTGCCTTCGACAACCGTCGGATTGGCACCACAATCATATTATTTAAGATTGCCATCAGCATCAGACAGACAATCATGACAATAATCATGATCATGCGGAACATCCGAAGCTGCGCGTCACGGTTTTCATAGTCACGTGTAATATCCGAAAATGTCTCAACATAGTAGACACGATCAAGTACCTGAAAGCTTGTTCCGGTATAGAGCATATATCTGCCATTTCGTTTTACAATCTTATAGCCTTCCTGCCCTGCTTCTAGATCATCCCGGCAGATTGACACGTCTGCCCCCTTGAGTCCATTCGTACTGTAAATTCTTGTCTTTTCGTCTGTCCAGATTGCAAACTGTACTTCCTCTCCGGCATTGCGGACAGAAACTGATTGCGCCGCCTGACGCACGACAACATTTTTTTGTTTTTCATATCCGGTATCCCGATATACAAGATTGATCGTCCGCTTTACATTCTGTACAAGATTGATACAGACAACGCTTGCATTATTATATCCGTTCTGGATATCTTTTTCTCTTGCACTTTTGAAGCCGGAATGGATCAGAAATGTTCCACACGCCGAAAATGCCAGCATCATACAGGTACAAACGGATAAAAACAGTTTCCAGAATAATTTCAAGCTTATACCTCCAGCCGGTATCCTACCTTATATACCGGTACAATTTTATCTTCCAAGCCAAGCTTCTTACGCAGGCGCTGCACATGCAGGTCCACGGTACGACTGTCTCCATAGTATGGTTCATGCCATACACTCTCGAAGATCCGCTCCCGGAACAATGCGACATTCGGGTTGCGCATAAACATCACTAAAATCTCATACTCTTTCTTCGTCAGGTGAATCTCCACCCCGGCTTTTTTTACCTGAAGTGACTGCGTATCCACCTCAACATCATATGCGGTAAGTGTCTGTGATACTTTATTATACCGGCGCAACACACGTTCCACTCTAGCGAGTAACTCAATGATCTCAAACGGCTTTACCATATAATCTTCCGCGCCAAGCTTTAATCCTTTAACCTTGTCCTGCACGTCCCCCATCGCTGTGAGAAAAATCACCGGGACATGATAATAGTTGAAATATTCCATCAGGGAAAATCCATCCGGTCCCGGCAGCATAATATCGACAAGTGCCAGATCATACACTTCCTTTTCCAGCTGCCCGGCTACCGATGTTCCATCGTAAACACAATCACACAGATACCCCGCATTCCGTAAACTGATTTCTATAACATTGGAGATGGATGTATCATCTTCCACAACTAAAATACGATTCATAAAACTGTCTCCTTGTTATTTATAAATGATGGCTTAATGCAAACCATTCCGTAGACGTCCTGTTGCACAAAAAACAGAGAGGAGCCACCTCTGACCTCTCTCTGCTATTTTACATCATTGTTGCATCATTTTGGCATCAAATACAGCCATTTTTATAAAATTTGTAATTTTTATGCAAATACCTGTTTGATACTGTCATAGTGCAGGAACTTTCCCTGCTCTCCAAGTGTTTTGATTTCTTCCGCAGTCGCTAACATATAACCGTCCGTTTCTGCCTCCTGCAGATGCAGGTCTGCCTCGGCAAAATCTCCGGTAAAACGGTAGATGTCCACAAAATAGTTGTCGCCTTCGTCCGGATTTTCCCGCGTATAAGAAAATACAAAACCACCCTCAAAAGAAGATACGTCAAGTCCTGTTTCCTCTTTAATCTCACGTTTCACTGCATCCAGTGAATTCTCACCCACTTGTGCCGCACCACCGGATACTTCCCAGCTTCCCGGCGCCCATGCCTTCGTCATAACGCGCTTCGTAATCAAATATTTACCATTTACATGACGGATCACACCAAGTACCGTCAAATGAAAATCCCCTGGCTGCATATGCCAGTCATTTCGCTTCATTGTACGTCCGGTCCGCTGCTTATTCCGATCGT
Organism: uncultured Clostridium sp.; assembly: GCA_900553925.1. GTDB lineage: Bacteria > Bacillota > Clostridia > Lachnospirales > Lachnospiraceae > Coprococcus_C. The sequence goes on along the minus strand of USFH01000018.1, from coordinate 15,508 downwards.
AGATGTCCCATAATTCCATATATGTCCTCCTGTTATTCCGCCATGTACTTACTGAGCAAGATTATACTTCTGTAAAAAGTTAAAGAGAGCCCCTAACAGATTTGAATCATTTCCAAACTTACACAAGTCAATCTTCATACGATCATAAATATACGATAACCGTCTCAGTTTAGTGACGTATTTTACAATGCCTTCCAGGAATTTTGGCTGTGCCGTAATACCACCGCCAATCAGAATTATCTCCGGTGCAAGTGTAATGTACAAATTACAACAATGCCATGCAATATTAAAATACATATCCTCCAGAATGTCCTGCACTTCCGGATCTGTCTCTGCCATCTCGTAAATTTGCTCTCCGCTGATATTTTTCCAGTCCATGCCTTTCAATTTGCCAACCTTGATCCGAAGCGACTGAACAGATGCCTGCTGTGTCCAGATTGCGGGATCCGGCAATATCCGTTTCTTACCATCGTACTTCTGGATTGGGATGATTTCATCCACGTTATCTCTTGTTAATCCGTCATACAAAAATGACATTTCACCGGCAATCATGCCAACGCCATGACGAATTTTACGATCAATTACAATACCTCCACCGACACCGGTTCCAAACACAAGCACACATGCATCCTTACAATCTTTCGCATTTCCAATCCAGATTTCTGCAAGTGCTGCACATTTGGCATCATTTTCCAAAGCCACAGGCACATTTCCACAACGCTTACTAATCAGATTCCCAAGCGGCATACGATCTAAATATGGCAGACTTCCACCACCATACACAATTCCCTGTGCCACATTCACCTGTCCCGGCAGGCTCAATGCTATACCTGTAATCTGATACTCTTTGCTATACTTGCTATAAATAATATCAACCTGATTCAGAAACTCCTCGATTCCTTCCTCCGGTTTTACTGTATATGGTGTAATCTCGACACCTTTCTCATCCAGTTTTCCCTCCCAGAAAGGTGTTGGAACCTTATACTTCTCATAGATTTTACCACTTTTGTCCATTATGGCATATTTGATAAATGTACCACCAACATCAAATACAAGATACATAGGCATACCTCCTTATATTTTTTATGTCATTACATGCCAGTGTAATAACATGTGCACACATCAGTGTGCTTTCTTATATAATTTACTCCGCGCACCACAAACGATGCACGGAGTATTCTGTTCTCTCGTTACTTGTTTTTTATTCAAATACTGTTGTTCGCACTTTACATCGTTACCCCGCCGCAGTAACGCAGGAAGATTACGATCATGGATATCGTAACGACGATAATCATCGCAGGAGCGGCTGTCTTACAATATCTGCCCCATCCGATCGGATATCCGTTCTTTGCTGCCACAGATGTACCAACGACATTTGCGGAAGCGCCGATTGGCGTTGCACTGCCACCGATATCAGTTCCGATAGACAGTGTCCATGCAAGGCAATCAAGCAATGGCTGGTTTGTACCTGCCAAACTCTTGATGATCGGAAGCATCGTTGCTGCAAATGGGATATTATCTACAAATGCACTTGCAATCGCAGAGATCCAGATGATGATTGCTACCATTACGTATACATTTCCACCGCTGACCTTACCGATGAAGGATGCAATAGACTTCAGGATTCCTGTCTGCTCCAATCCTCCAACAACAATAAATAATCCGATGAAGAATAACAGTGTCTTATAATCTACTTTTTTAATCAGTTCTAACGCATCTTTTCCCGATGTAACCAGCGTAATAATTGCGATAACTGTACCGATAAACGCAACCGTCAATCCTGTCGATGCGTGTGATACCAGAAGTACCACTGCACATGCAAAAATCACGCTGCTGATAATAAACTTCTTCTTGTCTGTAATAGCTGTAGAAGGGTCTGGGATATTGGATGTATCCAGCTCCTGTGACTCTTCTGACAACAGTTCCTTACGATATACAAGATAGAAATAAATAATAACTACAACAAGACAGATACCGACGATCAGACCGGTATTTGTCAAAAAGTCTGAGAACGAAAGACCGAGTCCTGTTCCGATGATGATATTCGGTGGGTCGCCACACATTGTTGCGGAACCACCTAAGTTCGCACAGAATACCTCTGACAGAATCATCGGTACCGGGTCTAAATGTAACAGTTTTGCAAGTTCAATTGTAACAGCAGCAAGGAACAATATAACTGTGATACTGTCAATAAACATAGACAAAACAGCTGCCATGACCATAAATGTCACGAACAACGGTATCGGCTTATAATGCACCAGCTTTGCAAGGCGTAAGCATAACCACCGGAAGAATCCGGCCTTTGCCATACCTTCTACCATTACCATCATACCTGCAAGGAATATAATCGTCGCCCAGTTGATACCGGATGACTCCTCGGAACCCTCACCGGATGTAATCCAGAATCCCTTCGTGAAAATATTCTTTACATTCAAGGTCTCGATGACCGCATCCATGCTATGCATTGCCACACCAAATACAAGAATCAGTGTCAGCGCGCCAGCCACGAGTGTGATGTACTGTTTTTCGATCTTATCCAGCACCATCAACACAAACATGACTACAAAGATGGATACAGCCAAAATTTGTGCTACTGTCATATCATCGTCCTCCTTTAATCTATGTTATGCCACATATGTACCTGCGACAAGTTGCACATTGATTTTTCAACCTGCATTATAATAGCATTAAACATCGAAAAAAGGAATAACTTTTTTTACTTTTTTTACATATTAAAAAGAGTTCTCAAAATATGTATATTTTATTGGTTATAAATATCCTCTTTGTTCATGGATGTAAATGCAAGAATTCCCTTTGCTTTTACCTTTCCATCAACTGTCACCTTAGCATTGAACTTTACCAGTCCGGCACCGCCGCTTTCCTTGCGAACTTCAATCTCCAGGCAATCGCCCGGAATGACCGGTCTTAAGAACTTGAATTCCTCGCACTTTAACAGCACATAGATCTTATCGTCCTCCGTGCCCTGACTCTCCATCGTAATCGAGCAAAGCTGCGCACACGCCTCAATGACCAGCACGCCCGGCATAATCGGTGCATCCGGAAAGTGTCCTGCAAAATATGGTTCATTCACAGAAACGCATTTGATTCCCTTTGCATATTCGCCGTCTTCCACTTCTAAAACCTTCTCGATCATCTGGAACGGTGGGCGCTGCTTGATTCTTTTTTGTACTTCGTTAATATTCATCATTACAGGCTCAGTCCTCCATCCAATACAATGACCTGCCCTGTCATGTAGGAGCATGCAGGTCCGGCAAGCATCGTAACTACATCACCGATTTCCTCAGCTGTACCAAACCGCTTCATCGGAATATCCTTTAAGTATTCTTCCTTCTTATCTTCCGGCAATGCCTCTACCATATCGGTTGCGATAAAGCCCGGTGCCACTGCATTGACGCGGATTCCATATGGTGCAAGTTCCTTTGCCATCGTGGCTGTCATGGAGTTTACAGCACCTTTCGTTGCGCTGTATACACTCTGTCCCGGTACTGCGAGCTTGGAACTTACGGATGATACATTCACGATCACGCCCTGTTTCTTCGAGAACATCTTCAAAACTGCCTGCTGGGTACAGTACATGTATCCCTTGATGTTCAGGTCGAGACACTGATCAATCGTATCCGGGTTCATCATCAGGACAAATTCATCCTTTACGATTCCAGCGTTGTTGACAAGGACGTCTAACTGTCCAAATGTATTTATGACCTCACGCATCATTGTCTTTACTTCGGCAAGATCGGATACATTTGCCTTGATGGCAACCGCCTCGCTGCCCGCTGCCTTGATCTTCTCTACGACTTCGTTTGCGGCTGCTTCGTTTGAGTTATAGTTGACGGCTACCTTGTAGCCTGCCTCTCCAAGCTTGATCGCACATGCGCGCCCGATTCCGCGGGATGCGCCTGTGACAAGCGCTACTTTACCATTTGTCATGTTTTTCTCCTTTACCCTGATTTCCGGCAATTGCAAAACCCCCATTTTTTGAATGACTGTATCAACGTTGTCATTCTACGCAGACGCGCTCCCGCTCACTTCATCACGCAGTGGTACTAAATTCACGACAAACAAGTTCGTCGTTCATTAAGTACCAGCGTGCTTCAATGGTCTGCTTTAGAATGACAACGTCGATACAGCCATATTTACTTGATTGGTTACGTTTTGCAATCGCCTCCTATAAAGCATTTATATATTCTAAATAATATCAGCTTTAAACTCCAGCAATATACATTTGCATAAATTTATGCCACTTTCTTTAAGATGACTGCGGCGTAGCTGCCACCGATGGCGCAGCTTGTTGCGAGTACATACTTGTATGCAGATGTATCGACAACTTCCTTCGTTACTTCTTCTGTTGTTACATAGTATGCGTTCTGTCTTGCGGCAAGATTGCCGGACAGTGTAAGTGCGGCATGTGCAACAGACAGTGCGGAGCTTGCAGCTCTGCCTTCACCTGTATAATCTCTGACCTGATGTACAGGAACCTTTCCTGCGAAAATTTCTTCGTAGACATGGCGTTCCAATGTGTCGACTTCCTCTGCACCATTTGCAAATCCGTAAATGGCATCGATCTGATTCAATGTGATGCCTGCCATAGCAGCTGCATCTACGATTGCGTTCATCAATCCCTTCTCGGTACCTGCAACATCACCGTAAGCAACGCCTTCGTGTGTCATGGCATAACCGCATACTTCTGCGTACTTCTTTGCGTTGTGGCTTGCTACGTATGTCTCGTTCTCGAGCGCGATACTCGTACTGCCATCCGCAAGCACGAACCCGTCACCGCCGGCGTATGCCTGCTTTACGTCACCGGCTACCTTGCCAAGCTTCGCGTAAAGTTTCTCCATAACCTCGCTGTTCTCGTCGGTACCGGTTGCAAGCATTGCCTTGCCACGATTCTGCTTAATCTCGTTATATGCGTAACACAAGCTGCTCATACCGGACTGTGCACCGTTTGTCACGGTTACATTATAGCCACGCATACCTGTCTTGATGGAGAGGTATCCGCCTGCTGCATTGTAAACAGTATTCGGAAAGTTGAAGGCAGAACCTGCCGTTGTTCCGTTCTCAGAGATATGCTCCTGGAACTCATATACCGTTGTAAGCGGGCCATCACCGGTTCCAACAATCATACCAAGCTCTTCTGCATTCTCCTCTGTTACCTCGATGCCTGCCTCCTGCAGTGCTTCAAGGCCGGATATTACCTGCATCAGGCTGAACTTATCAAGCTTTCTGTAGAATGCCATCTTCAGACCATATTTGTCGTAATCTTCTTTTCCGACATTTGCATGTACAGACGCTGCTTCCGGCTTTGCCTGCGCATTTACCTTATCAATGTAGTTTGCTACACCGTTTCCAAGTGGACTGACGATACCAAGACCTGTGATATAAACCTTCTCATCATTCTCGGTTTCCTTCACATTGCCCGGCTCCTTTGAGAAGATGATACTTGCATTGCTGCCACCAAATGCAAAGGAGTTGGACATGACATAGTGCAGATCCTTTTCCTTCATTGTATTCGGCATGAAATCGAATGTGCCTGCCTTCTCACCGAGCGCTTCAATATCCTCATCGGAATATCCGATTGTTGGTGGAATCTTGTTTTCTGTCAGAGCCTTGATTGCGAAGACTGCCTCGATCGCACCGGCTGCACCTAAGCAATGGCCAACCATCGCCTTTGTGGAGCTGACGCTTAAATCCGGATTTGCCTCGTCAAAGATTGTGTGTAAGGAGAGGAATTCTGCCTCGTCGTTCTTCGCGGTTCCTGTTCCGTGTGCATTTACATATGCGACATCCTTTGGCTCGATGCCTGACTTCTCAATTGCCTCGCGAATCGCATACATCTGTCCAAGTCCATCCGGACGTGGTGCTGTAATATGATGCGCGTCACTGCTGATACCTGCCGAAAGCACGTCACAGTAGATCTTCGCGTTCCGCTTCTTTGCATGTTCATAGCTCTCCACGATAATCGCACCGGAGCCTTCCCCAAGTGTGATACCGTTGCTGTGGTTGAATGGTGAACATGCCTGCTCGGAAAGTGCATGCAGTGCTAAGAATCCGGAAAATGGAACGGATGCAAATGCATCGGCACCACCGACGATAAATGCATCGGCCACACCGGCGCGGATCAGCTCACACGCATAAGCAATACTGATCGTACTTGCTGCGCAGGCATTACCAACGTTTGTGACAACACCCTTTGCGCCTGCCATATTTGCTACATGATTCGCGATAGAGGCGATCGTCATCTTGTTGATGTCCTCTGTATGTTCCCCCTTCGTTACGTAATTTTCGACACTGACAACACCACCGACGCAGCTTCCCATGACAACGCCGACACGACCGGCATTACTCTCATCAATCACAAGACCGGCATCATCGAGTGCTTCCTTCGAAGCCTTCAGGCAGAGCTTGCTGACACGGTCAACATCCTTTGCCTCGTCAATCTCGTCGAGTGTATCACAGTGCACTTCTGCACCGAGGTTTGCATAACAGTCGGTTGTATCGACGGATGCTACCTTGTCAATTCCGGTTTTTCCGGCCAGTGCATTTGCGAAGCACTCCTCTACATTATTTCCAATTGCGCTGATCATACCAAGTCCGGTTACAACGCAACGTGTATTTGTAATCTTATCCATTGTTATCTCCTTTATATGTCTCCACGCATTCGCGCGTTTCCTATCTACCTGTTCAGAATACACAGGGCTGCCCCAAAGTTTCCTTTCGGGACAGCCCTCTTTGTATGACTTCTTATTACATGTTTGCTACAACGTACTTTGTAAGGCTCTCGATGTTGTAGAAGTGTTCTTTTGCAACACCTGTCATAGCTACGCCGTAAGCTGAATCGATACATGCGATAATCTCCAAAGAATCAACAGAATCAAGTCCAATTCCATCACCAAACAATGGAACTTCATAATCTAACTCTTCCTCAGGGATTCTAAGATTCTTTGAAAGCATTCCTTTAATGTTCTCAGCGATTTCTAATTCTTTTTCGTTCATTCTATGTATCCTTCCTTTTCTTATATTTTCCCCCGGATAAGCGGGGATATTTTAAGAGTGTTCCCACTCAAAATATCATGATTTTTTCACACCGTAGGTATCACGCAGTACGTAGATTCTGTCTCGGCAGATACCTGCGTATTTTTTAAGGACAACCGACGGTCTGCCCTCTTCGTTTAAATCCATCTCAACCGGCTTGCCGATGATAATATGCATGCGATGGAACAGCTTGAATTCGCCATCGATCACGACCGGTACAACCTGTGCCTGTGCCTGTCTTGCAAGCATCAGAAATCCTGGTTTGAATTCATCCATCACTCCGGTATGGCTTGTATGTCCCTCCGGAAATATGTAGACCGGGCAGCCCTCATTCATCTTCTCAAGTCCCATTGACAGCCAGCTTGTATCCATCTCCTGCCGGTTCATCGGGATGTACGGAAGATTCCGGAACAGCCAGTTTATTTTCTTCCTGTCATACCAATCTCTTGCAACAAAGGTATGTACCTTATATCTGCCAAGCAGACGCGTCATATAGAAGCCATCCACATGGCTTGTATGGTTGGAATAAACAACACAATTGCCCTTCTTCAATGCTTCTTTCGCAGCTTTTTTATCTTCCCACGTCACCTTCGGTGGGTACAGGATTCGTATCACGCCATTCGCAATTGCAAAGGCTAGCTTCGCCACAAATCTCTTTAGTATCTCCACGTTCTACACCAACTTTCCGTAAGGACCAACCTCCGGGTTGTCCCAGTTCATATTGATTGCCATCTCGAATGTACTGTGTCCAAGCAATGGTCGCTGCAGCTTGTTCCACGTACGTTCCGATAAACAGCCTTCCCTTGCATATTCATGGCCGGCCTCTGTGAATTTCTCCAGATAGCGCGCCACCTTCTGTGCAAATCCCTGCTCTGAGAGTGGTCCACCCTGCGGTGCCAGCACCGTTGTGTATTTCCCTTCTCCGCAGATCCGGTCAAACTCTGCAAACACAGCATCATAACAGTTGTCTGTCACCTCGTAGCCACATGTGGATACTAAAATCAGTTTTTTCTTTTCCAGCTCCGGATACCGCATATTATGCAGGAACCTGTGATTTTCCTCATCGCCCGGATTCCCGCGATACTCCTTTACATAAGAAATCATACGATCTGTAAATGCCTTCAGCTTCGAAGGCAGTCCAAAGAAATAAAGCGGAAAGCTCTCAACAATGATATCGCTGTCCATCACCATCTGCCGCAGCTCATCCATATCATCGTGGATACAACACTGTCCCGGTGTCGTCTTCCAACAGACAAAGCACCCATGACAATGGTCAATCCGCATGTCCTTCAATGCCACCTCACAGACTTCGGTGTCTGCTCCATATTCTTCCACCATGCCTTTGACAAATGCATGGGCAACTTTGAGGGAAGAACTGTACTCTCCACGTAAGCTTCCATTAATCAAAAGTATCTTCATCTTCGCTCACACTTTATCTTCTAATTTTGTTGTGTTTCCTCTGCACACATCCAGTCATCATCGGTATGTGCGTAGAAAATCACTGTGTTATTTTCGCATATATTCGCATTTCCTACAAGTGTCAAAAAACGGAATGTGTATAGTTTTTACACATTCCGTCTGATTTGCACAACTTTTTATCTATTCTTATTCTCCAAACACCCGCTTCATTACCGGATCTTCACGAAGCACCTGTTTTGCTTTCTCCCGGTACTTTTCCTCATGCAGATAGGTATAGCGGTTCGGCTTGATCTGCGGAGCCATGTCGATTGCCGCCTCATAGTCTGCACGGTTTAATCCCAGTGTCGCTACAAAATCCCAAAAGCCGGTATCCTCAAATATTTTGTTCACACGCACATACCGGTGATCCTGCACGACCGCCATCACATAGGTGGCAATTCCAACCTGCACACCGTGAAGCTGCGGCACTTCGAGCAGCTTGTCAAGCGCATGTGAGATCAGATGCTCACTGCCACTCGTCGGTGCACTGCCGCCTGCGATCTCATTTGCAATTCCACTCATCGCCAGCGAATCAACCAGTTCTTTCAGAAAGAGATTATCCTGAATGCTTTCAAACGGTGTCCGCACGAAGCTGTTGACCGCCTTCTTCGCGATCATCACCGCGAAATCATTCACCTCGGACACGCCATGCTCCGCCTCGAAGATCCAGTCGTAAAGCGCTGTGATCTTCGATACCATATCGCCGATACCGGAATATAAGAACTTCGTCGGTGCAGACTTCAATACATCCGTATCGACCACGATGCCATATGCCATACGTGCCGGCACAGAGGTACGTTTGCCATTCACCATAAGTGATGCACTTGCCGAAGAAAATCCATCACTTGACGCGGATGTCGGCATGCTGATAAACGGAAGCTTCCGCAGATACGCTGCGTATTTTCCGGCATCAATCACCTTGCCACCACCGATACCAAGGATAACCTGCGTCTTCGCATCAATTGTGAATGCCAGATCAATGATATCTTTGATATCCGTTGTGTCAAGCTCACAATAAGAAAGCACCTCGATATCCGCTTCGGAAAGGGAATCCATGACTGTCTTTCCAAACATCTCAACAAGTCCATTGCCGAAGAATACAACCGCCTTTTTAAATCCGCTTGACTGCAGATATTTTCCTACATTTCCAAGTGTTCCGCTCCCGATCTTTAAGATTGTCGGGATTGCAATATGAGATCCTGCCATGTGTATACCCTCCTGTTTATTTGCCTGATTTTTTTATTATACTCTGACCAAATAATTACGATTTCTTCGTTCTTCGAACTCTCGAAATCGTAAACAGCCATGCGCATTCCGGGTTATCACCCTGCATGCTTATTTGCCTGACGGAATTATTTGGTTCAAATTATTCAATAATACCTGACCGACACCATCCACCGCGGCTATCGCTTTCTCCATCAGTGCGACCGGATCCTGTTCCACACGCCCGCGTATCCACTCAACTGCATTTTCCGAAAGCATCTTCGCGAGTATATAAGATGTATCCTTGATTGCCTGTTCCTTGTATGTGATGTCCGGATTTTGCACCATCTCTTTTTCTGCGTATGCCTGCACGCTCCGGTAAATGGAGCCATAGCTGATTTCTAACAGCTGGTCACCAAACGCGTCACGTCCCATTGACTGATAGAGGTTTCTTATAAAGTTCTCGTTCTTCTTACCATACTGTCCCATGAAACGCAGGTTACTCTTCCACGAGTTCTCCAGATTGTCCTCATCCAAGACAAATAATTTCTTCGCCTTTGTGACGACGATCTCCTCCAACAGTGCATAGATATCCTGATAGTGATAGTAAAACGTATTTCTTGTAATTCCGATATAATCGGTTACTTTTTTTACAGTGATTTTATCGATCGGCATCCGCTTGGACAGCTCAATAAATCCATCCATGATTGCCTGCTTCGTAAATTTGGACATGCCATCTTCCTTCCTGTTTAACCCATATCCCCAAAAATGTACCCCGTTTTTTACTTCAGATCGCTACATCCGCTCTTCTCCCAGATACTCCTCGCACTGCCTGCGTGCGAATTCCTGCAGCGCTTCACTATACTCTAACCGCAATCTGCACAGGTCACGTTTTGCTTCCTGCACATAGGAAATGTACGCTTCCCGATCTGCAAACTTCCGCGTGCCAAAAAGCGCCGCCTGCATATAGCCTGCGATATCGTCTTCCTTCAAAAATGCACGCAGGGCAAAATCCCAGCGTTCATACCATGCATCCGTCCCGATCTCACCACCGGTCAGCAGATCCTCCGCCTTCAGGAAACGCGGGACTGCCGCAAGCAGCTTCGCAATTCCTGCCTCGCGGTCACCATCGAACGCCAGAACCTCCAATCTTCCGCAATCGTCAAACACGCCGTTTCCAAATTGCAGATTGGCAAATCCATCCACGCCCTCTGTCACAAGCTCCGTCAGGCACCCACATCGCGCAAACGCATAGTCATCGAGAAACCGGATATTTTTCCCAAGGCGCACATACTTCAGATTCTTCTTGTCAAAGCACGCCTTTTTCCCAATCTCCGAAACCGGAAGAATACGTGTATAGCTCCTTCCCTGTATATCGAACAACGTAACCGGAAGTTCATCCGGAATCACCAGTGTCTCCATATCACTGTCGATATGTTCAATCCGGACACGGTCTCCATCGAGCATTGCAAGTCCTTTTTTTATCATACATGTAAATGAATTATCCTCATAGAGGCAGCTAAATTCATCCTGAACCATACGTTATTTCCTCAATTTCTAATCATACGAAAGCTTTGTATCTTCCAGACAGAGTTCACAGGTAATCTGCATCGTATCCCCTACATCTTCATACCGGATTGTACCGCCATTTTCATCGACGATCCGCTGGATGATCTGCGTTCCATAGCCATGCGAAGCTGCATCTTTCTTTGTTGACACATAGCCATCTTTGGTTATATTTTCGTCCAGATGCTGATCTTCCCGCTTCGTATTCTGTAGTCGCAGCGTTAGTCTCTGCAACTCCGGTTCTTCTGTAATTTCGATCCTGATTTTTCCATGACTTACCTGATTACTTGCTTCCATTGCGTTATCAATCAGATTCATGAACAGCCGCACAAGTTCGAGTTCTTCCATCCGGATCTCGTGCGTGAGCCGTCCCTCTACTTCAAATGCAATTCCCTTTTCCGCAGCTTCCTGCTCAGCCTGACAGAATATATATTCCACAAGCTGGGCTCGCGTAAGCCTGCCTTTGTTCTGTATCGTCTGAAGCAGCCATTCATACTTTCTCCGGTCATGCCTGAGTTCATGATACTTCTGGTTTTCCACAGTCATTTTCTCATATCGGATTTTGTTCTGTTCCAAAAGCTCCTCTAGCTGCTTTGTTCGCTCCTGTGCCTGCTTACGTTCCTTCCAATAATGAAACTGAACATATCCGGTCATCCCTGAAACAAATACAAGCAGACATATCATTCCAATCTTTTCTACCATCTGAAACTACCCCGGTCTAAATATGCTGTTCCATCGCCTGCATATACTGCTCATGAAATGAACTGCGATACGTCCTGCCTATTGGCAATTCCTGACCTTCTACCAGGCGGACCATATCTCTCATAACGACCTCTATATAGTTGTAATTAACAACATATCCTCCATGGCAGCGCAGAAATGCCCGTCCAAGCTTTGAAAGAAGCTTGGTGAGGGATTCATAACATTTATAATCCCGATCTTTTGTATGAACGATCAGTCTGCGATCCTCACGTTCGATATATTGGATATCGTTCTGCCGGATATACAACGTTCTTCCACCCTCATGCAATTCAAAAACTTCATGTTCTTCCTGATCATGATATAACTGCAACGCCTTTTCGATTGCCCGCGGCAGCATCCTGTGCATATTCTCCTTCAACACAAAATAGCAATGTTTTGTCTCATATACCTCCGGTGCGAAATCAAGTACCCACGTCAGATATATAATCTGACACATCGGAAGCTTCTGATTCAGTTCCTTTCCCAGATCAATTCCGCTGAATGTCTGGTTTGCATATTCGATATCCAGAATTGCAATATCACAGTCCAGATCCCTCACCTCAAGTGCGAGGCTCAGTGCCTGCGGTGTACAGATACAGATCTCGTCCTCCCGGATTCCTCCCATTGAAAGAATCACTTTTTTTGCCTGATCTGCATCCTTTGCTGCATCGTCACATATCATAATCTTCATAGTTTCCACCCCTTATCCCCATCGTATTTTATATTTTATTCACGGATATTGCAGGAATCAGAACTCCAACCTTAATTTCCTGCTTCGTTTTTCTTCTCCGGAAGGTTCCGCCGTATTTATTGACCAATGTATCAATCGGTACGATTCCTTCCAGTTTCTTCTTTTTTATCTTATGTGCACTGTAATCGACATCGAAGATTACACTTCCACACCGGTTTCTTATCGTAAGCTGCACAAAACTCTCTGTATCGTCTGCCACTTCAGTAAACGCCTGTCGCAGCAAAGTATCTGTAATGGCCGTAAGCTCTAAACCATCGATTCCGACTGATCCAAGTGGTTCCACCACAGTATCAAACATCATTCCGCGTTCCCTCGCCTGCCGCACATAATCGGTGATTACCGCATCCAATGTGAGGATCCCACTTAACGGGCGTCCCATCTCCATCGGCAATTTCACAAGCTCCTCATAATGCGTACCACTTTCCGCAAGCAGTGTCTCCAGATACTTCTGTTGTTTCTTCGTCCACGCAAGCTCGGTCTGATTATAGATATAAGGCACAGCATTGCATAGCAGGATCAAGAATGAAATCCATACCGCTACAAGAAGCACCATGGTATAATTCTCTACTTCACCCTTCTGTATCCGATCTATCAGCTTCTCTCTCGATGCAAGCGATATATATGATATTATAATATATACTATCATAATCCGCTCATAAACTTTGCCGTTTCCCTCATATTCTTTCGAAAATGCCCGGCGCATCACGAGAAATGCAATCACAAATGAAAGCGAAGCCACACCGAATATCGAGACACATGTATCCGGAATCGGGGCCGGTATAAAGCCAATCTGTGTCTGGATCACATGACGAACCATCGGAAACGGGAGTGCCAGCACCTGCCAGACGAGCTGGTTTACCCCCTGTGTCAGAACCAGAATACAATAACTACGCCAAAAACAGCCTTCTGTCATTACCGTTATCAGTAACACCCATGCCAGAATCTCAATCAATCCCGCAAAAAACCAGATCTTCGGTCCGTGGAACCGCATCGCGAACTCATACACCTCCATATAGATCAGAAGTACCAGAAAAACTCCAATATAACATCCTACGGATTGTTTTCTCCGCTTGAGCAGAAAAAATGTAGTCAGAAACAATGTTACCGCGGTCTCGAGCGCCATCGCTGCTGTCGAAAAATAGTTTTCAATCATAACCGCCTGTGTATCCTTCCTATAACGCTTTCATACGGTCGATTGCCTTGACTGTATTCTCATAGGTTCCAAACGCAGTCAGACGGAAATATCCTTCGCCGCTTGGTCCAAATCCCGAACCCGGTGTACCGACAACATTTGCTTTCTCTAACAGATAGTCAAAGAACTCCCAGGAACTCATACCGTCCGGTGTCTTCAACCAGATATATGGTGCATTCACACCACCGGATACCGAATATCCTGCATTCTTCAATCCATCAAAGATATACTTTGCATTCTTCATATAATATGCGATCTGCTCACCGGTCTGCTTTTTCCCTGCCTCAGAATACACAGCTTCTCCGGCTGCCTGCACGATATAAGGAGCGCCGTTGTATTTTGTTCCGTGACGTCTCGCCCAAAGAGGATTTAAGGCAACGCCATCTGCGGATTTTAACTTCTTCGGAATCACGGTGAACCCAAGTCTGGTTCCGGTAAATCCGGCGTTCTTCGAGAAGCTTCGAAGCTCAATCGCACAGGTCTTCGCACCGTCACACTCATAGATGGTATGTGGAACATCTGCCTCACTGATATATGCCTCGTATGCTGCATCGTAGATGATCACTGCATGCTTTTCGTTCGCATAGTCCACCCATTTCTGCAACTGATCCTTCGTGATCGTTGCACCGGTCGGGTTGTTCGGGAAGCACAGATAGATAATATCCGGTGTCTCCTCCGGAAGTTCTGGTGCGAATCCGTTTTCTTCCTTACATGGCATGTAGATCACATCGCTCCAAAGACCGGTTGTTGCATCATATGTTCCGGTTCTTCCTGCCATAACATTCGAATCTACATAAACCGGATATACAGGATCGCAGACAGCGATCTTATTGTCAAGGGAAAAGATCTCCTGAATATTTCCGGAATCACATTTTGCGCCATCGCTGACAAATACTTCGTCAATTGCGATATCGACACCGCGTGCATTATAATCGTTCTTCACGATCGCACTACGCAGGAACTCATAGCCAAGATCCGGTGCATAGCCCTTAAATGTCTCCTGCACGCCCATCTCGGATACTGCCTCATGCAGACGTTCGATGATTGCCGGTGCCAGCGGCTGGGTTACATCACCGATACCAAGACGGATGATCTCCTTATCTGGATGTGTCTCCTGATACGCACGTACTTTCTTGCCAATGGTTGAGAAGAGGTAGCTTCCCGGAAGTTTCAAATAGTTGTCGTTTACTTTAAACATGTCTTTTCCTCCTAAATTGTACAATATACATATTCTTATACGAGTTGCCCGGATTATACAATTCTCCGCAGACGCGCTCCCGCTCAGTTCAACACGCAGTGGTACTAAACTCGTGCCAGGCAAGCCGGCACTCATTAAGTACCAGCGTGTTTCAATGGTCTGCTTGAGAATTGTATAATCCGGTCACCTCTATTAACATTTTCTCTAATATAATATTTAAAATTTTTAATCCGTCTCCATTATATTCTATGCGATTTTGCAAACAAAATATATGTTTTTGTAAACTCTGCCTTGTCTGGATTATAATCCCTATACTTCGATTTCTCCGTCGAAGACGACCTTCGCA